>CAZKYJ010000723.1:0-3347 GCA_964556355.1 uncultured Verrucomicrobiales bacterium
CGCGTGAGCCAAGCAACCCCGGGGGAGGTCGATCCGACGTGGACTCCCATGAAGCTATCCGCTTATACCCTCGAGGGCACGAGCGCCGCGGTCTCTCAGAATTTTGTCTATATCGGGGGCACTTTCACCCCGGCGGTGGGGGCGGACGTGCGCCACCTCCTGCGTATCGACCGTGCGACCAGAAGGGTCGACCCCACTTGGAACCCAGTGTTGCCCGGCCCGGCCACGGCGTTGGACACCGACGCCACTCACTGCTACGTCGGGGGCGTCTTCGGAGATGGGGGCATCCTTGGCAACTCCGATCTGGCACGATTTTCGGTGGCGGGCGATGGGTCTCCCGACGGGACATGGCTCCCCGAGATCCAGGCGGTGCACACGCTCCGCGTTCGTGAGACCGGCATCCTGGCGGGTGGAGCGTTCGATAGCGTCGGGGATGCGATCTCTTCGGGAATCGCCTTGGTTTCTCAGCCGACGGCGGCTCTCGTTCCAGGCTTTGCCGGGCGGATCCAGCGCCCCCCTACGGTGCGCCGCTTCGCCAAGCAGCTCGATGGCCGCGTCATAGTCAGCGGCGACTTCCTCTTCGCGAACAACCTCGAACGCCGGTTCCTCGCCCGGTTCGACAGCGAGGGGATCCTCGATCCCAACTGGAGTCCGAACCCGAACCAGCCACCGGAAGCCATCGAATTCTCCCCCCTGGGTATCTTCATCGCCGGAGACTTTACGCGGGTCGACGGGGAAGAGCGCAACGGTCTGGCGAAGATCGACCCCGTCACCGGAGCCGTCGATCCGAACTGGAACCCCGGGTCGACCCTCGTGCCCTCGAACGGCCATGGAACCAGCGAGATCGTGGTGGCGGGGATGGACGTTTTTGTCGCAGGATCATTCACCGCCATCGGCGGGGAACCGCGGGCGGGACTGGCCAAACTTTCGGCGACGGGAGCCGGAGCGACGAACCCGATCTGGAACCCCGCCCCATCCCCCGATGCGGGCACTTCCTATGACGCCCTCGAGGCCGATGGGAGCTACCTCTACGTGGCGGGAACTTTCCCGGCCCTCGGTGGCGTAGCGACCTACGACGGGCTCGCCCGCGTGGCTCTCGGGGGGAACGGGGACGCGGATCCCAGCTGGAATCCGTCGGGACTGAACGGTGGAGGTTTCACCGACATCGTCCTCTCCGACGCCCACATCTATCTGGCGAGCACCGTTTTCGGGGATTTCGCCCGTTTCAGCCTCGTTCCCCCCGTCGACTACGACACCACCTGGATCCCGCAGAATCGCGCCACTCCCCCGTTCGAAGAACTCCCGGTCGCGGCCTCGGGGGGCTTCGTCTATCTCGGCGGGCAGATCGAAAAACCCGATGGGACCGCTTCTGAGGGGGCCGCCCGGGTATCGTTGGTGGGCGAGGCCGATGTCGACCGGGTGTGGAACCCCGGCCCGGGAAGCGAGTCCCCGCTGGCCATCTTGGCGACCGAACGCGGTACCATGCTGGGCGGAGCCTTCACGGCGATCGGAGGTGATGCCCGTAGTGGGATCGCCTTTTTCCCGGTGCTCGATGCTCCCTCCATCGTTAGCATCCCCCAATCGGCCACCGAGTATCGCCTCCTCCTCGGCCGCGGCGGCCGCGACGTGGCGGAGGCATTATTTTTCCGCATCACCGAGATCCAGGATGGATTCCTCCATTTCTCGGACGGGGCGTTCGGGGTGTTTCCAGGAGATCTCATCACCGCCGCCGAAGGTCAGGCGGGCCTCCACTTTGTCACGGCCGGCCCCTCCCCGATCATCCGGGTGGTATCCGTGGGTTCGGCGGCATCCGATGCCCCGGTCAGCCTCCCGACCGAGGTCGCACCGGTCGAGCTGGCCAACGAGGTCTCCTTCGCCTTTGCCCAACCCAGCCTCACGATCGAAGAGAACGCATCGCCCAGCAGCATCAATATCCCCGTCTTCTTGGAAGGGGGCAACGGCCAGGGAGGCAATGTCGATTTCGAGGTGCTTTCGGGCTCGGCCGTCTCCACCGGTGATGGCGGAAGCGACTTCGTCGCGTTGACCATGGCCGGCACCCTCCAGTTCGCCGCGGGAGAGACCGAAAGGGTCATCACGGTTGTCCTCATCGATGATCTGATGTCCGAGTCCGACGAACAGTTCACCGTCCGGCTGATGCCTTCGCCCATGGCCTCCGCCCGCGTCGGGGTACCCGGGCTCATCACCGTCACCATCCGCGATGACGACTCGCCATTCACGCTGGCCTCGGTTCTCACAACCACCGATCCGACCACTCCGATTCCGGCGGCATCGGCCGCGCTCCGCATCGACCTGACGTCGGGGAACAACCTTGGCCAGTGGCGCTTCGTCGGCGAGTTCTTCTGGCGGAATAGCGGTGACACCGTCACTGGCATCGTCCCCGGTGTCCATCTCGTGGAATTCAGGCCGGTTCTCGGATTTCCCGACACCCCGCCGGCCACGGCCATCGAGGCACCGGCCGACGTCACCACGACCGTCACGTTCGACTACGGGGAACCGGGCACGGGTTTCGCCAACGGCGGCCTCCGGGTCCTCATCAGCCCGACCTCGCTGGCCGCGACGACGACCCCCGTCCAGGGCCGTGCCCAGTGGAGGATTGAGGGTGAGACCGTCTGGCGAGACAGCGGGGTGCGCGTCCCCCTGATCGCAGGAATCTACCGGGTCGAGTTCAAAGCGGTCGCCGGCTTCGCCGTGCCGCCCAGCACATCGGTGGTCGTGCAAGCCGATGCGGGTGCGGGCACGCTGACGGCTACGAAATCGGTCTTCTACGCGGCCCTTCCCATTGGCGCCGAGTCGGTCCCCAGCCCTGCGCCGCTGAGCTTTGCCGAAGTTCAGGCGACCCCCTACCAGTTCAACGGCCAGATCGTCACCTCGTTCGGCGCCGGTAGTGGCTTCGTGGTGGACAACCGAACCGTCCTCACCGCGGCCCACGTCATCTTCGATCCCGAGACACTCTCGTTCAGCCCGCGGGTGAGTTGGTTTTTTCCGCGGCACCGGGGAAGCTTCGAGCCGGCACCGCCCGTCGTCGCCCGCGGCTACGTCACATTCGGCACCTATTCGGCACTCCTCGCCGACGACTTGGCCGATCCGAACTTTGGCCTGGGACTCAGCTCTGCGGCCACCCAGCACGCGGACGTGGCCGCCCTCTTTTTCTTCCGCCCGGCGGGGCGGGGCGGGGACGGGGGTTTCCTCATATCGGACCGCCTCGCTACCGGTGGCACCGACTGGCTGGCCGGCAACGAGCCCAAGTTCATCGCGGGCTACCCGCTCGACCCGGCAGCCCCCGAGACCTATGGGAAGCTCCACGCGCGCGATCCAGAGGTTTTCCG
>CAZKYJ010000724.1:0-274 GCA_964556355.1 uncultured Verrucomicrobiales bacterium
CGGACGAAGAGGAATCCATCGGCGATGACCAGGGGGGGATAGCCCGGAGGCGCGTCGCGGCTTTCTGCTGAGGCGGGGAGGAAGCCTCCGCATTCGATGGGATCGGATGCCGACGTAGCGACGAGCGCGATTCGTCCGCGATACCCCCGGAGATACAGATGTCCGTCGGCTAGGGAAACCGAGGCGTGACGGTTGAGGGTGCGCCCCCCACTCCCCTTGATCCGGGACCGCCATCCGGGCCTGCCATCGCCAATCCGCAGGCAGACGAGGTCAC
>CAZKYJ010000724.1:284-1183 GCA_964556355.1 uncultured Verrucomicrobiales bacterium
CCCCAGTGGTTCGCAAGCTCGTTCGTCTGGTAGACTACCTTCGTTCTCCATGCCACCCCGTCGGGAGAGTCAGGGGGATCGATCTGAAGGAGGACGCCGCCCGCCCGGCCGGCGGTCGAATAGAAAATGCGGTCGTTCTCGACGACGAGAGGTGTCGTGCAATTCTCGCTGTTGGTCGAGCTGGTGTCGGACCAAAGAAACGCACCGTCCGACGCGCGGACGCCGATGATCCCGGAATCGGTGAGGGTGACGATTTGCCGGACCACACCGATCGTTGTCGCGACGCCCGATGCGTAGCTGGCACGGTGGCGGCCCGGGACGAGGCAGCGCCAGATCTCGTCACCGGTCGCCGTATCGAGCGCGAGCATGGTCGCTTCGATGCCCCCGGGTGTGACAATCAGGGCAGAGCCCTCGACGAGCACCGACTCGCGTACGCCGTGCCGTGGCGGTCTCGCTCCCGCCTCCGCGAAGACATCTTTGCTCCAGAGCAGGCTTCCCGATCTCGTTTCGAAACACGCAAGCATGCCGGTTCCCCCCAACGCGAAGACCGAGCCGTGCTCGGGGGCGATGGTCGGGGTGCTCCGGGGGCCGTCGCCCGAGTTCTGCTCGAATACTTCACCCACGGGCCGCCGCCAAATCTCCCTGCCACCGGTCGCGTCGAATGCGATGGTCACCTCGTCCGGTCCATCGGTTCCCATGGTGACGGCGATTCCGCCTGCCACCGACACCGAAGAGAATCCATCGCCCAGTCCGGCCGCGCTCCACGCGACCGGTGGCCCTCCCTCCGGCCACGATGCCAGCAGGGTGCCCTCCAGCGACGGGTCCGCTCGGCCGTCCCGATTCTTGCCGCGGAACTGTGGCCAGTCCGCTGCCCGGCACGTCGCCCCGATGAGCGCGAT
>CAZKYJ010000724.1:1193-3335 GCA_964556355.1 uncultured Verrucomicrobiales bacterium
AGAATCGGGCGAATCGCGAGACGGTCGCCCTCATCGAATGACGGTGACGGTCGAACCGAGGTCGCGTTGCATCAGCCGGAGGAAGGCGAGGGACTCGGTGGCGCTCGTCGATTTCGAATGGGGGAAAAGGTAGCTATGGACGGCCGGACGCACCAGTGGGGGGTAGCATTTGCGGGAGGTGCTCGCGATCGTGGCGATGACGTCGTCGTCGGAGGGGTTGGCGAGGATGCCATGGATGCGGGGGCGCCCGTCGGTGATGGCGAGGATGGTATCGGGATGTTGTTTGAGGGCGAGAAGGAGTCCGATGTCGAGGCGGGTCGGTCCGAGCCAATTCCGGGTCTCGGCCATCCGCGATGCCTGGATGGGCACGAAATGGACACCCGAGCGCGGGTCGAGTCCGGCGCCCGTCCGTGTCGTCTCGAAGCTCTTGCGGTAGTAGCCCGAGAGGAAGGCCGCCGCCCCCGCCTTGTTCCCCCGCGATGCCGCTTCGGGTCGGTCGAACAGCATGTCCGCATCTTGGGCGAAGGCGATGACGTTGAATTTTTGCGCCGGGGAGAGCCCGCCGATGAGGTCGAGCGCCTGCTGGCGAATCCTCTCGCGATGGGGAGCCTCGGCCATGGATGAGGAAACATCGAGAACGATCACGACAGTCCCTTTGCCTAGCGGGGTTCCGAAGAAGCTGCCGCCGGAGTCGTCTCTGGCCGGTGCCTCCTCGATCTTCGCCATGTCACGAGCCATGATCTCGTTCCCCCCCGCCTGGGTGTCTGGCGAGACGGGCAGCGGGAGCGTGAGCTCCGGGATCGGCACGCTAACGGGAAGGATGTTTTCGGGAATGCGGGCGGCGATCGCCTCGCTCGGCATCGGAGCGGGACGCGCGGTCGGCGATACTTCGGTCTTGTCGGACGGTTCGTCCGCGGCGGAATAGTGAACGGATATCCCGTGGTCGGCGTCTCCGTGATACCGGCTGCCGTGAAGGTAGGTCACGTAGAAGACCGCGACGGCGAGGGCGGCATGGAGGGCGAGAGCAATCCCGAACGCCAGGGTGGGGCGTTGGCGGCGTGCGGCTGTCGAGACCTTGGGGCGCTGGCACGTGGCGACTACCAGACGCCGGGCGGGGAGGGCAGGCTTGGTCAGGGGACGGATGGCAGGCATGGCCGAGAGTCTTCGGAACGCTACGAATGGACAGGACGGTGCGCGATTACAATGATGCGAATGGGAACCATCGTCGCCCCCCGATATTTCCTCTGACTAAGACATTTGAGAACGGGCGGAAAACTGGGCTTAATCTCTTGCATGGCCGCCCTCCTTCCCCTGATGGTGGGGGCATGATGATCATCCGGCCTCTCTCCTGCCTCCTTCCGCTGGCTTTGGCACTGTTCACCATCGGTGCCGCAATCGGGCAGGAAGCCCCCCCGGCTGAGGCGAGCAGCCCGCCGACCACGACTTCTGACCCGGAAATCAAACCGAACTTGCTCGCGATGCGGATCCGCCCGATGAGGAAGGCCGAGGTGGAGTCGGAGCTTGACGCGTGGCTTTCCGTCGTCCGCTCAGAGGCGCGCAAGGTGGCAGATCTCCAGCTGAAGATCGATGCGGAAGGGGAAGATGGGGGCTCCCAGTTGGGAGAAACGCTTGTCACGCAACGCGCCGAGGTGGCGCGGGTCAGCGACCTCGTCCGCGTGATCATCGCTGACTACGCGGCGAAGGGGGGCGACGCCGCGGAAGCAGAATCCTATATCGACCGGGTCAACGCGCTCCCGACCCCAAGCGGGTTCAGGGCGATGACGATCACGGCGAAAGCATGGCTCTTGTCGAAGGAGGGCGGCCGAAAATTCCTCTGGCGCGTGGCGGCATTCGCCGGGTGCCTCGTGGGGGCGTGGCTGATCGGGGGCATCGTCGCGAAGATCCTCAAAACGGCTCTGGGTCGCGTCGGGCGGACTTCGAACCTCCTGCGAAGCTTCCTCGTAAAGTCGGTGAAACGGGTCGCCCTGATCATCGGTCTCGTCATCGGGATTTCCTATCTGGGGGTCAATATCGGTCCGCTCCTGGCGGCTATCGGCGCGGCGGGGCTCGTCATCGGCCTGGCGCTTCAGGGCACGCTCAGCAATTTCGCCTCCGGCCTGATGATCCTCCTCTACCGTCCCT
>CAZKYJ010000725.1:0-3330 GCA_964556355.1 uncultured Verrucomicrobiales bacterium
TCACTGAGCTACAACGTGCGTGATGATGGTGCGTCGGGGGGCAATGTGGGATCGGGCGCCGTCAACCCGCTCCTCGATGGCGAGTGGCACCACGTCGCCATGAGTTTCGTGGCAGGAGCCGCGACCACCACCCTCTACATCGACGGGCGGCCCGCCGGGATGGGCGCGTCCACCTTCTTCACCGGGATCACCGGCGCCAATTCGGCGTCGGTCGGCCGGAACAAGGATTCGACCGCCGGCGGCGGCCAGTGGTTCTTCGACGGCCGGATGGACGATTTCGCCCTTTGGAACCGGCCGATCAACGCGGCCGAGGCCAACGTCCTCTACACCCAAGGGCTCGCCGGGACGCCCATCGGTACGCTTTCTACCGATGACTTCCGCATCATTGCCGTGAATTACGACGCACCGGGTGATTCCGTTTCGATCACCTGGAATTCTGTTCCCGGGGGGAGCTACGCGCTCGAGTCCTCCCTCGATCTCATCGATTGGGAACCGATCGACGATGTCGTGGCCACCGCGTCCACCGCCACCATCGTGGATGATTTTGTCAACCTGGGGGAAGAACAGATCTACTACCGCATCAGACGGACTGACTAGCCCCGATGTCCCCCTCCCGTTCTATCGCCTGCGCCGTGTTCGCCGCGTCGTTTGCCACCCTTCCGGTCGGCTCGTCCGCACCGCTGATCACCGAGTTCCTCGCGCGGAACGACCGCACCCTCGCCGATGCCGACGGCGACTTCGAGGACTGGATCGAGATCCACAACCCGGATGCTGTCCCGGTCGATCTCGGTGGTTATTTCCTCACCGACGACGCCGGCGATCTCGCCAACTGGGCCATCCCGCCGGGCACGACCGTTCCGGCAGGCGGGTATCTCGTCGTCTTCGCCTCGCGGAAGGATCCCGCACCCGATGGCGAGATTCACGCCGACCTTAAGCTCGCGGGCGGGGGCGAGTATCTCGCCCTCGTCGCCCCGGACGGTGCCACTGTCGTCCACGAGTTCGCGCCCGCATTCCCCCAGCAGTACGGCGATATCTCCTACGGCCTCAATGCTACGGGTGAAGCGAGGTATTTCACGACGCCCACCCCCGGCAGCGCCAATGTCGGCGGGACCGCGGACCCGACCGCCGCGGTCGTCTTCTCGCTGCCCTCGGGAACGTTCTCGGGCACCGCTACGCTCTCGCTGACCACGGCCAATGCCGCGGCAGCGATCCACTTCACGACCGACGGCAGCGATCCCGATGCCGGCGCGCCGAGCTACACGGCCCCGCTGACCCTAACATCAACCCAAGAGATCCGCGCCCGTGCCATCGTGCCGGGGGACGGGCCGGGGCCGATCAACAGTGCCAGCTACATCCGGCTGGCCGCGGACGTCGAGGCATTTTCGTCCCCCTTGCCCATCATCGTGCTGGAGAACTTTGGGGCGGGACGCTTCCCCGACAAGCGGGCGGACAACCCGCCGGCCGGCGACGGCGGGGGGATCACGCAAGTTCCCCGACAGCCCGCGTTCATGGCGGTCATCGACCGGGCGCTCGGCGGGACGGCCCAGCTCGCCGGGCCCGCGGCTATCACCAGCCGCGCGGGCATCCGCGTCCGCGGATCGAGCTCGGCATCCCAGCCGGAGAAAAAGGAGAACCTCTCGGTGGAAACCTGGGGTGCGGCCGATGGCGACGAGATAGATATCGCCCCCTTCGGGATGCCGGCCGACGATGACTGGGTCCTCTACGCGCCCTACAATTTCGACCGCGCCCTCGTCCGCAACGCCTTCGTCTACGATCTCATGCGGCAGATGGGCCACTACGCGGTGCGCACCCAGTTCGTCGAGGTCTTCGTGAATACCGAGGGCGACGACCTCAGCATGGACGACTTCGCGGGGATCTACGTTTTTATGGAGAAGATCCAGCGGGGGGGCGACCGGGTGGACATCGACGAGCTCTCGCCCGACGGCACGGCCGGCGGTTGGCTGGTCGAATCCAACCGGCTCGACCCGCTGCCCGAGGACGGCAGCGGCACCCCGCCCTACAACTTCCACACCGCCGGGCCGAACGGGATCAAAGAGGGACCCTACGGCGGGAGTCCCAGCGCCGACCAGGGCGGCGATGATATCCCGACAGGCTACAACACCTTCTTCAATTACGTATCGCCCGATGGCTACGACAGCACCCAGGAGCAGCGGGACGCGATCGTCGGCTGGTTCGATGACTACGAAGACGTCCTATATGGCGATGACTACCGTCTGCCTGCAACCGGCTACCCGGCCTATCTCGATCTCGATAGCTTCATCGACCACTATCTCATGGTCAATCTCACGCGGAACGTCGACGGGCTCCAGCTCAGCACCTTTCTCTACCGCCCGACCACCCACGGCAAGCTCCATCTCAACCCGGTGTGGGACTACGACCGCTCGATGGATTCCTACGACAGTCGCGACAACGCGACGACCGGGATGTACGGCCAGAACTTCCTCTGGTTCCCCCGGCTGTTCTCCGACGTGAATTTCCACCAGCGGTTCGTCGACCGCTGGCAGGAGCTACGGAAGACGGTGCTGGCCACCGCCAACCTCGACGCCCTCGTCGACGCCATGGCTGCCGAGATCACCGCGCCGGTGGCGGCCGCCAACTTCGCCCGCTGGGGGGGCAGTAGCAACTCGCCCCGCAGCGGTGGCTGGCCGGCCGAGCTGGCGCACCTCAAGTCGTGGCTGGCCTCCCGCGCCACCTGGATTGACGGCCAGTTCCTCGGCAGTCCGGAGATCGTGGTGGACGGCTCGCAGGTGGTGATCACGGCGGACGATCCGGGAACGCTCTACTACACGTTGGATGGGTCGGACCCCCGGCTTCCCGACCTGCCGGGCGCGTCGGTGGAACTGATCGCCGAATTCGCTCCGGCGTCGGGATTTATCCCCAGTGTCGCCAACGGCGGCAGCGCCCTCGGAGACGCGTGGAAGGGCGGGGTGGAACCCTTCGACGACGCCGCGTGGATCACCGGCGATACGGGCATCGGCTTCGGCTATCCCGGCCTCGTAGGGATCGATGTCACCGCCATGCGGGGGAACACCGGGTCGGCCTATCTCCGCGTTCCCTTCGAGTTCGCCGGATCCCCGCCGTCCACCTTGGTTCTCAACATGAAGTTCGAGGATGGTTTCGTCGCCTATCTCAACGGGGTCGAGGTCGCCTCGGAGAACCGTCCCACACCCCTCGGGTGGGATTCCTCGACCGGGGTGACCCGCCCGGATACCGAGGCCGTCGAATTCGCACCCTACGATATCTCCGCCCACGCCGGCGACCTGCGGTCCGGGACGAACATCCTGGCCATCCAGGTGATGAATTCCAGTG
>CAZKYJ010000726.1:0-3329 GCA_964556355.1 uncultured Verrucomicrobiales bacterium
GTGGGCGGCGTAGTCGCCGGGGATGCCGTCGGGGCGGTCGTAATCGACGTCCTGCGCCTCGAACTGGTCGGCGGCCTGGATGCGGCGTTCGATGTCCCGGATGGTCGATAGGTACTCGTCGAGCTTGTTTTTGTCCGTGCGGCCGAGGTAGCGGCGGACGTTCTGGGTGTCCTCGCGGACGAAGTCGAGGATGCTCTTATTGTAGAAGTCGCGCTGTGAGCGAGAGCGCTCTTCCTCGCCGCGGAGCTGGTTGCTGAAGAGGCGGTCGAAGGCGAGTTTCGGGTCGCGCTCCGGGGTCATGGGCGAGCTTTCGTTCTTCCATGAGAGGTTGAACTGGTAGCTGCACGAGTAGCCAGAATCACAGCTGCCGGCGCGGCGCGGCTCGTCGCAGCTCAGCTCGAGCGAGGGGAGCCGGGTGAGATCCCCGACGGCCTCGGCGGCGATCTGGTCGACCGAGACGCCGATGCGGATGTCGGCTCCGGCGGTCTTGCGCGCCTGGCAGCCGGTGAGGAACGTGGCGTTGGCGCGGGCGTGGTCGCCGCCGCCGTCACCGTTGGCGTTGGCCTTCTCGTGGGCGAGCCCGCTGAGGACCTGGATGTGTTCTTTGACCCCGTCGAGCGGCTCGAGGGTGGGGGAGAGCTTGTCGAGGCGCCCGGGCGAACCGAGCCGCCAGCGCTCGGTGTTCACGCCGTTCGGGGTATAGATGAAGGCGAGGCGCTGCGGGCGGGCATCGATGGCACGGGCGGCGGCGCGCGCGCTGCGCGGCAGCGCGATCGACTCGAGGAACGGGAGGGCGATGCAGGTGCCGAGGCCCCGGAGAAAGTGGCGGCGTGGGATCATGGGAAAAAGCTCAGGTTTCGGGATGGAAGGATTCGAGTTACGGGCTAGTCGACAAAGATCTGCTGCTCACCGGTATAGAGCCACCGCCCGCCCATTCTTTCAAACTGCCACCCGATCACCTCATCCAGCGGGAAGAGGAGTGCTGTTTGGTTTCCTGGAAACCAACGGATTGAATAGTCTTCGGCGAGAGCTTGGCCAGCTTCCGTCGGCTGTCGAAATCGAGACAAAATGGCGCCGAAACTGTGGCTGCGTCCGTTCCTAGGCTTTTTTAGATCTTCGAGTCGATCCCAATCTCCTGCGATAGAGGCGGCGACCATTTCCGTGTAGGCAGCACCGAGTTCTGTGCGAAGTTGGGCGCGGGCGCGGAGATAGAATCCGATGACGAGGGCGACAAGCACCATGCCCAGACCTCCGGTAATGGAAGCAACCAAAAGTCTGCGCGTTCTGCCGTTCATGATCTACTCGGTCAGTCGGGATACCTCTCGCCATCGCCGCGTCGCTTTTGGAAGGGCACGCTGCGGGTGAGGGCGTGGATGAGGGTTTGGAAATGGTAGTCGTCTTTGGCGGCGGCGGTGGTGATCTCGTCGATGGCGCACTTGTCGTACCACTCGACGCCGCGGCCGAGGGCGTAGGTCAGGAGCTTCTTGGTCAGGCAACGGACGAAGAGGTCGTGCTTGTCGGTGGAGAGGATTTCGGTGAGGGCGTCGGCGCCATGGAACTCCTGGCCGGTGACCAGTTTGCCGGACGGGTCGATCGGACCGGCGGCGTCGCGCTCGCGGTAGCGGCCGATAGGATCGTAGTTCTCCAGGCCGAAGCCGAGCGGATCCATGAGGCTGTGGCAGCCGGCGCAGGCGGGGCTGTCGCGGTGTTGCTCCATGCGTTCGCGGAGGCTTCCTTTGGCCTCCTCGCCGGATTCTTCGAGCTCCGGGACGTTGGGTGGCGGCGGGGGCGGCGGGGTGCCGAGGAGGTTTTCCAGCACCCATTTGCCCCGTTTGACGGGCGAGGTGCGGGTGGGGTCGGAGGTGATGGTGAGCACGCTGGCGTGGGAGAGGATGCCGCGCCGGCCGGTGCCCTGGAGGGAGACCTTGTGGAACTGGCGACCGCCGATGCCCTGGATGCCGTAGTGTTCGGCGAGCGGACCATTGGCAAACGTGTAGTCCGCGGTGAGGAACTCGGTGACCGGGCGGTCCTGGCGGAGGATGTGGAGGAAGAGCTCGCGGGTCTCGCCGGCCATGGCATCGCGCAGCTCGGTGGTGAACTGGGGAAACGTGTCGGCGTCGGGCTGGTGGACGAAGAGGTTGCGGGTTTCCAGCCACTGGCCGGCGAAGTTCTCGGCGAACGCGGCAATTTTGGGATCGGCGAGCATGCGGTTGACCTGCGCCTGGAGGTTCGGGCGGAGCTGGTCTTTGAAGGCGAGCGAGAGGAGCTCGTCGTCGGGCATCGAGCTCCAGAGGAAATAGGAAAGCCGCGAGGCCAGGGCAAAGTCGCTGATGTCGTGAACCTTTAGCGGGTTGTCCGGCTCGGGCTGCCACTCGATGCGGAAGAGAAAGTGCGGCGAGACCATGCAGGCGCGCAGAGCCTGTTTGATCCCCATCGCAAAGGTGTCCCCCCGGCTGCGGGCGAGCTTGACGAAATAGGCGAGCCGCTCGACCTCATCCGCCTTGGCGGGACGGCGGAACGCGCGGTTGGCGAACCGCTGGATAATCGCAGTGGCGGCTTTGTCCTCGCCGACCTCGGCCGGGTCGGCGATGAAGATGCGCTGGTGGGTTGCGGGCAGCGTGGCGG
Organism: uncultured Verrucomicrobiales bacterium; assembly: GCA_964556355.1. Taxonomy (GTDB): domain Bacteria; phylum Verrucomicrobiota; class Verrucomicrobiia; order Verrucomicrobiales; family DEV007; genus CAZKYJ01. Next base: position 2,626 of record CAZKYJ010000726.1, read on the forward strand.
CGTCGGCAGCCTGCGGGCCGTCCAGCTCGACGGAAGCGACATAGAGGTTGCGGTCGGCCCCGGAGGCGCGGTCGTAAAAGTCATTGGTGAACGAGAGGGTGACCGTCTTGCGCCCCTTGGGCATGCGGATTTTGAGGCCGTAGGATTTTGCGACGACGGTGGCATCGACCTCGATTGCCGGGTAGGTCGTGTCGCCTGCCGAGACGACTATTTTGGCGAGTTCGTCGCCGCCCCGGTCGGCCGAGGCGCTGATGTTGAGGAGGTAGTCGCCCTCGAATGGGAAACGGTGCTCGAAGGTGATATCCCCCTCGCCGCCGAGGAACCGGCCCTTGTCGTCGCGGAGATCACCGCCGCGCAGCTGCGACGGGCCGAAGGTGAACTTCTCGGCGGCGGGCGGGCCGGCGACGATGGCGGCATCGAGCAGTTCGTCGGCGGCCATGAGGTAGCGTTCCATGAGGATGGGCGGGAGCGAGAGGACATCGCCGATGGTATCGAAGCCGTAGCCGGCGTCGTCGGCGGGGAAGTCGTCGGCGGGTCGCAGGTCCAGGCCGACGAGGTCGCGCACGGTGTTATTGTACTCGGCGCGGTTGAGCCTTCGGATGGTGACGCGGCCGGGGTCCGGGTTGTCGCAATCGACCGGGTAGAGCAGCCCCTCGAGGTAGGCGGCGATGCGTGCACGCTCGCCTTCGGTGGGCTGGTTTTTC
>CAZKYJ010000727.1:0-3327 GCA_964556355.1 uncultured Verrucomicrobiales bacterium
TTGGTCGCGATGCCGATCGGGCGATCCAGGGGAATCCCGGCGCAGGTCAGGAGCGTGGTGAGCAGATCGCCTTGGTTGCCTTTCGTATCGGCGATGAACTGGCCTGTATCGACCGCGCCACCCCCGCGCCCCGCGACGATGAACGGCAAGTTCTCACGGCTGTGCTTGTTCCCATCCTCCAAGCCGGATCCCCACATCATGATGCAGTTGTCGAGCAAGGTGCCGTCGCCTTCCCGCAAGCTGTGCATCTTGTTCACCATGTAGGCGAACTGGTCGATATTGAACTTGGTGATCGCGGCGACCTTGTCGGCCTTCTCCGGCTTGTTGCCGTGGTGGGTCTGCGAGTGGTGCTCATCGTTGAACCCGAGCTCCGGGTAGGATACGCCGTTCGGAGTGGAACCGATATAGGTGCTGACCCGGGTCGTATCCGTCTGGAAGGCCAGTACGTTGAGGTCACACATCACCTGCATGTACTCGCTGCGCTTGTCCCCCTCGGGAATCTTGATCTCGATGGGCGGCGAGTCCGAGGCATAACGTTTGCTCGTGCTGACGCCCGCCTTTTCCAAGGCGGCTTCTTTCTGACGGTACTCGATGGCTGCGATGCGCCGTTCGACGGACCGCACGCTGTCCAGGTACTCGTCCAGCTTGTGCTGGTCGGTGGTGGGCAACTTCCGGCGGAGGTCTCTCGCCCCCCCGATGACGAGGTCCAACATCTGCCGGTCGAGCGGGTTGGCCCGGGTGCCCTCCCCGGACTTCTCCGCCTTGCCGAAAAGACGGTTGAGAACGCTCCGCGGGTTGGTCTCGGCGGGGACGGTCTGGGTTGGCGACCGGAAGCTGCAGTGTGAGTAGTAGCCTTCGTGCAGCCCCTCCTGGTTCTCCTTGTGGGTCTGGGGCATCGTCGCCAGTTCCAGCGAGGGCAACGAGGTGAGAGCACCCACGTAGTTGGCGGCGATCTGGTCGGCGGAAATCGCGATGTTGATCCGGTTCCGGGTATCCGCGTCCGGCAGGATCGCCGTGAGCCAGGTGGATAGCTCGAGAGCGTGCGGTGCGCCATTGAACGGGGCGATCGGAACCCCGGAGATCCCTTTCATCATCAAGCACTGGTCGAGGACCGGCCGCAGCGACTCCACGGCTGGCGGCGGCGCCGTGAGGAAGGTCTCCGGAGACGAGGGCCAGAATTTGTCCATGATCACGCCGTGCGGCATGTACATGAATCCGAGGCGGACCGGTGGCTTGTAGGGAGCGCCCGCCGCGGACTCGGCCCAGCCCATGGTTTCTAGGAGGGGCAGCGCGAGGGTGGCTCCGGCGCCCCTGAGGAACGTGCGGCGATGGATAAGGCAGTCTTTGATCATGGTAGGCGGATCGGGTTCACTCGCGTATTCGACGGTGGGTGAAGGGGTAGCTCAACACGATCTCGCCGATGAGGGTCTGCATACGGTAGCCGTCGGCGGCGATCTTTTCCATCAGCTTGTCCACCACAATCTCGTCGTAGCCCTCCAGCTGCCGGCATAGGGCGTAGGCCAGCAGCCTCTCGGTGACGTTGCGGGCGAGGTCGCCCTCTCGCGCGGCGATGATGGCCTTCAGCTCTTTCGGGGAGGCGAACCTCTCGCCGCCGGGGAGTTCGCCGGCCGCGTCGATCGCTCCCCCCGCGTCGTCTCGCTCGCGCCAGCGCCCGATGGCATCGAAGTTCTCCAAGCCGAAACCGATCGGGTCGAGAAGTTTGTGGCAGTTGGCGCAGGCGGCGCTCGTCTGGTGGAGCTCCGTCCGCTGTCGCAGGGTGAGGTTCGCCACGGTCTCCGCTGCTTGCCTCTCCAAGGCGGGGACGTTCGGTGGAGCTGGCGGCACGTGTTCGCCGAGCACTTGTTCGAGCACCCAGACTCCGCGCTTCACCGGGCTGGTGCGGTTGGGGAAGGACGTGGTCGCGAGGACCCCTGGCATCCCGAGAATCCCGCCCCGGTTGGCGTCGGTCAGCGCTACCCGACGCATCTCCGGTCCGGTGACCGCATCCCCCAACCCGTAGAGCGGGGCGAGCGTCCCGTCGAGGAAGGTGTAGTCGCCGTCTACAAAACGGACGACACTCCGGTTCTCCCTGACGATGCTTCCGAAGAACAGGCGCGCCTCACGGTACATCGAGGCGCGCATCTCGTCGGTCATCTGCGGGAACTTCGCAGGGTCGAAAGTCTTGTTCGCCAGATCGGCAAGCCCTAGCCACTGTGCCCCGAAGCCGTCGAACAAGGCCCCGGATCGGTCGTCGTCCAGCATCCGCTCGACCTGGGCGCGCAGGACCGTCCGATCGCGGAGCTGGCCATTGTCGGCCAGCGCGGACAACTCGTCGTCGGGCATGGTCGACCACAAAAGATAGGAGAGCCGCGATGCCAGTTGGTAGTCGTCGAGCGGGACGATGTCGCTCCCAGATTCCGCTTCGCCCGCCGGGGTGATGAAGAGGAATTGTGGCGAAACGAGGATGGCTTTGAGCATCAGGCGTAGCGAGCCCGAATAGGTGAGACCGCTTTCACGGCCCAGGTCGAACACGGTCAGCAGGGTCTCCCTCTCGGAATCGGTCGGAGGCCGCCGAAAGGCCTTTCGGGCGAGCGTGCGGGCGACCGTCCCCGCCGCTTCACGGAAATCCGACCCCGCCGCGGGTTCATCGCCGAAAAGTCGCCGCTGCATCTCGGTGGGCGGCTGGCCGTCCGGCGCCAAGATCTGCTCCAGCACCTCGTTGGCGATGCCGAGGTACTGCTCCGACTGGAGGGGGGAAAGCGTGTTCAGGTAGCCTTCGCCTGGAACCTCGTCCGGCAAGTCCCGGGCGACCGCCGGATCCACTCCAAATAGGTCCTGCAAGGTGTTCGCGTACTCGGCTTTGGTCAGGCGACGGATGACGAAAAGTCCGGGATCTCTCGGGCTGAGGTACTTGATCTTGCCGACCCAGTCGTGAAAATCTCGGCGTTCGTCATCGCTCGGCTGCGCATCCTCATCGTCGGGAGGCATGTCGTAAGCCTTCACATTGGCGACGGCCTGTTTCCACTGTTTGCTGGCGGCCGTGTTGCCGGGATCTTTCAGCGCCGCCTCGAGATTGAGCCCTCCCTTGCTCCGCCGGTTCCCGTGACACTCGATGCAATACTTCTTCACGAACGGTTCGACGCCCTCATGGAAAGCCTTCTTGGCATCGGCCTGGCGCGCGGCGAACTCCCCGTCGGCCCCGGCCGGCTCGGCCTGGCCGGACACGGCCAACGCGAGCCCCGCTAGCAGGCAGGGCGTCGCGGCAAAGGTGCTTGCAAAACATCCGGGGCGTCTCATTCCGGGGAGCACTACGTCGATCGGTACCCT
>CAZKYJ010000728.1:0-1697 GCA_964556355.1 uncultured Verrucomicrobiales bacterium
TATGTCATTACATTGTACAACCATAAATATCTAGAAAGTTAATAACACGCTCTAGACCTTCGTGGCGGTGGCCGACCGATCTTCCCGGCAGGTGCCCGTTCCGCAGTGATCGAGTGGGCTCGGCTGGCCCCGCTGCCGACCGATCTTCATGCCGTAAGTATCACCACCGGCGGCTCGATGTTCACGAGGGAATTCCACGTTTCTTTTTTTCGGTGATCCTGCTTCCGTCGCGGCTTGGGTGGCGAGCTGTCCGGGTGTGAACGATCCCGCTGGCGAATCGGAACCCCGTGCCGACGGATCGATTCGCTACTCGATCCCCGCCGGTGGTGGAGCCGTATTTGCGGAACTCATCCACCACCCGGGGGGCGGGACGGTCATCGTAAACACCTACTGGAGCTAGATCACTCCCGCGAAATTACCCCCGCCGCCTCCAGCGGGTGAAGGCCGTGGGCAGTCAGTGCGGGGGCGTCCGCCCCCGGGAACATCTTTCCCGGGTTGGCGATACGGTGGGGATCGAAGGCGGCGCGAACCCGCCGCATCACCTCGAGGGAATCGGCGTCGAACATCTCCGGGAGGTAGGCGCGCTTCTCCATTCCGACACCGTGCTCCACGGTGATCGAGCCTCCCATGCCGATGCACAAGCGCAAGATATCGCCCGCGAGTGACTCGGCCCGTTCGAACTCGCCGGACACCTTCCCGTCGTAGAGAATGAGCGGGTGGAGGTTGCCATCTCCCGCGTGGAACACATTGGCCACCCGCAGGCCCGCCCCGTCCGCCATCTCACGGATCCGCCGCAAGGCCTCTCCCAGGCGGCTGCGGGGCACCACGCCGTCCTGCACGATGAAATCCGGGCTCAGCCGACCGACCGCCGAGAATGCGGACTTCCGACCCTTCCAAATGGCCATGCGCTCATTCGTATCCGCAGCCACCCGCTGGCCGAAAGCTCCCGTGCCAGCGATGATCGCATCGAGTTGCGCGCGCTCGTTCGCCACCTTCTCACCCGGCCCTTCCAACTCCACGATGAGCACGGCCTCCGCACCTGCCGGATACCCGCACGACACCGCCGCTTCGGCAGCCTCGATGGCCAGGGCGTCCATGATCTCCATCGCCCCCGGAAGCAGCCCGGCATCGATGACTGCGGCCACCGCGTCACCCGCCGCCTCGAGACTCGAATAGCCGACCAGCACGGTGTGGAACTCCTCGGCCACGGGGAGGAGTTGTAGGGTGATCTCGAGCGCGACACCGAAAAGCCCCTCGGAACCGCAGAACAGCCCGACAAAATCCGGCCCGGTTGCCTCCCGCATCCGGCCGCCGAAAGTAACAATCTCTCCCGTGGCCAGAACCGCCTTCACCCCGAGGACGTGGTTGGCCGTCATGCCGTATTTCAAACAGTGTGCGCCACCCGAGTTGAAGGCGACATTGCCCCCGATCGTGCAGATCGACTGGCTCGACGGATCGGGCGCGTAATAGAGACCGTGCCCCGCCACCGCACGAGAAACCTCCAGGTTGACCACGCCCGGCTCGACGACCGCCACCCGGTCATCCGGGTCGATCTCCAAGATTCGGTTGAGCCGGTTGAGCGCGATAACGATCCCCTCCGCAACCGGCAGCGATCCTCCAGAAAGACTCGTCCCGCTACCGCGGGCCACGAAACGCACCCGCTCCAGGAGGGGCGTGCGCTCGTCCAGGGCCAGGGC
>CAZKYJ010000728.1:1707-3325 GCA_964556355.1 uncultured Verrucomicrobiales bacterium
CCCGCTCCTCCACGCACCATCGGACGATCGCCACCACCTCGTCCGCCGACTCCGGCACCACCACCGCCCGCGGCCGCGCTCGGTAGGCCGTCAAGCCGTCCGACTCGTAGGCAGCCAGCGAAGCCTCGCTCGCCAGCACCCGCGATGCGGGCAACAAACTCGCGAGCCCAGTCAACCCGCAGCTCGCCGCTTTCCCTACCATCCCCCCACCGTCGCCCGCACCCACCCAGATGGCAAGCCCTTCCATTTACGGGCAGTACAATTGTATTGCCCGTAAATCTACGGGTCTACATTTAAGATCAATACAATTGTACTAATCCTAAATTCCTACACTCCGATTTTCTACTACGGTCAGATTGAACTTTCAGGCGATTGACCGGCGGTCGGACGGAGCGACGGTCCGGTGCCATGCCTGTAGTTGTATCCCCGCCCCGATGGGCACCCGATCCGATCCCGCCGCCTAGCTGATCGGGTGGTGGCTGCGGTAAGGGGCTTGTCGGTGGGTGGGGCGAACCGCATGTTGCTCGCCAGCGGCAGTGGATCGTCGGGCACCACATCCGAGCTATCATCGGTGCGATTGATGCCCTCCGCAGACGAACCGACGGTGTTCTCGTCCGCCTCGCACCGCGACGGGTAGGCGGGTGCCGATCACCGATCTCCCCCCGGCTCGAGCAGCGCGGGCGCCCTTCCCTAGAGCAAGTCCTCGGTGCGGCGGGACTTGAACGCGATGTCTTGCTCGCCGGGATTCTCGCCAACGCGAACGTCTCCGAACGAAGAGCGCGCCCTCCCGACCTGCGCGTCCGACGCAATCATGCTCCGGTGGACAGAGCTAGACAGTGCGGATGCGCTCGCCTTTGCGGGAGCGACATCCCCGGGAGAGCCAAGCGATCTAGTGCTGGGCGAAGAACGATCCGGACGGCGCTCTGGCCTATGCTTGGAAACACGGTTTTGCCTCCAGCGCGCCTCGCGCCATCGCCCAGAACGATGCTGGTCTTCCCCCGTGGCTATTTTGCGCAAGCTTCCCCGCGGCCACCAAGATTCCTACCCCATGCGGAAGGCCATCCAAGCGGTGGTGGAAACTGATTCTCGGCAAGCGATCAAAGGCGCCTAAGTCTGCGGAAAGAACCTGCGCGAGCAGTTTATGAAGGCAGACGCCGCTACTCTCGCCCGGCAAGATCCGGCGGGCGCCCTGGCGTGGTGGAAGACCCAGCCCGATCGCTCCGGGCGCACCGGCGATGGGTTCTCGCCCCTCCCGAAAGAGCTCTGAGACGACGCTCTGGGCATATTTCTAGCAGCCCCCCGCCTCGCCACCCTCTGGGGCAATTCTACCCCGTCCACCCAGTCCGATGCCGCCACGTGAGCCGTCCTCCTCGCCGGGGGGCCGCATCGCACCACCGCGGCCCGCAATGTCGCCGCCCAGTGGAAACTCTTCGCACCCGACTCCGCGCGCGCGTGGGCAGACCCGCTCCGGGGTGCGGTGTCACGGGCCGCCACGCTCGCGGCATTGGGCGAATGAAGCTGGAAGCAGCTTTTCAGCCAATCGCGAGTAAGACCCCAACACCGTCGGTCCCGTCGGGCAAGCCGCACCGCGGCAGGCGACCCACGACGGGCTGGCACC
>CAZKYJ010000729.1:0-3320 GCA_964556355.1 uncultured Verrucomicrobiales bacterium
ATGAGCTTGTGCTCAGGGCTCTTCTCGGGATCCTCGAGGTACTGCATGCGCTTGACGCTCTTGCGGATGGTCTCGAGGTTGGTGAGGGTGCCACCGAGCCAGCGGTGGTTCACGTAGAATTGGCCACAGGCCTCGGCGGCCTGCTTGACCGAGTCCTGCGCCTGTCGCTTGCATCCCACGAAGAGGATGCGCTTGCCACGGCTGGCGAGATCGGCGAGGAAGTTCGAGGCCGCCTCAAGCTGGCGCTCGGTCTCCTCGAGGTTGATCAGGTGGATGTCGTTCCGCTTCTTGAGCAGGAACGGCTTCATTCTCGGGTTCCATTTCCGGCTCTGGTGTCCGTAGTGGACGCCGGCATCAACGAGTTCTTTGACGAGTTCGGTAGGCATTGTTTTCGGGTGCTTGTCCTGGCGCACGGGTTCGTTGGGGAACCCGCTCGGCGCGTTGGGTATTCGCCGATCCGCCGCTGGACGCGCGGTTTGGTTTCTCATGGTATCCCGACCCCCCGAACCGCCGACCAACCGGCGCGCCCGGAAGAACGGGAGGGCGAGTATAGGGGGTGGTGGGGATTGGTCAAGGGGCGATTGCCCCCGTCACAAAAAAACGCGAGCCGGTCTTCCGACCGGCCCGCGCTGCGAATGCTAGCTTCGTCCGAAAAGGATCTTAGAAGCTGACGGAAATGCTCGCACCACCGTAGAGGTAGTCGTCCACCCCGATGTCGTTGAGTTCCTCAAGGGCGATGGAACCGGCGATGTAAGGGGTGAAGGTCGCGTTGTCGGTGAGCGCGATCGGAAGCGAGAGGCGGAGGTCAACGTTGTTGAAGCCGCTGCCCGGGGTGTAGTAGTCGAGGCTGTAGCTGACACCGGCACCGAACTCAAGCGCCACGGCATCACTGATGTCGTAGCTGTAGCCAGCGGTGGCGGCGAAGTACCAGCCGTCTTCCGCGGTGTCGTAACCGGCGTAGAGGCCGGTCGAGATCCCAAGGTCGGTGAGCTCGGCGTCAAGAGATCCGTAGATCTCGTGAGTGTCGGAACCGCCGTCCTGCGGGAAATAGTACCAGATGTAACCGATGGAAGCGCTGAGGCTGTCGGTGAGGCCGAAGCCGAGAGCCGTGTAGAGGTCGAGCTCGGTGAAGTCGTCGTCCGCGAGCGAGGCGTACCAGGCGCCGGCGCTGAACTCGACCGGGCCGCCGTAATCGTTGGCGTAGTTGAGCGTGCCCCAGACGAGGTGGTCACCACTGCCGTCGGCACCGATGATCTCCTGGCCACGGAAGATGTAGCTGGAATCGTAACCGAGACCGATGTCGAAGCCGAGGAGTTCATCGGCGGGCTCCACCATCGGCGGGACTTCCATTTGCTTGGAGGGCATCATCATCATGTCGCCGGCGTTGGCGAACGATGCGAGAGCGGCGGAGGCACCAGCCGCGACGAGTATTGACTTGTTTTTCATGTTGGTGATCCCGCCGAGTGAGGCGGAAAGTTGTTTTGGTTCTGTTGTTGTTGGTTGCTTGGTAGCAGTTGGCGCGCTTCGCAATCGGTGCTCAGACGGTGCCAAAATCGGGCTGTTCGCCCAATGACCCCCCGCCTTTACATCACTGTAATCGGCGCCGCAATCAAAAAAGCACGATTAGTGCCAGAAATATTGAACGTTTTCGTCACATTTCTTACGGGTGAGTTGTTTCGCTTTAGTTAAGCAATTTTTCTCATGGATGAGAACGTTTCAGATAACGCCGAGGCATTCGATTTTGTCGGCCATTTGGGCGTAAAGCCGTTCGATAGCGGCCTCGGGATCCTCCATCATCATGCCCTCGCGGATCTTGGATGCGTAGAGGCCGAAGGCGAACGGGGTGACTGCGGGGACTTCGACGAACTGCCAGTCAAACGTGGCGACGTCGGCGAGGAACGCGGTGGCTGAATCGGTGTCGAGGAACGTATGGGTGGCCTCGTGGTAGGCCTGTTCGAGGAGGGGGTGATCGGGCTCGTGCTGCTCGAGGACGCGGAACAGGATCTCGGCGGACCAGCGGAGCTGTTTCAGGGCGCGCTCTTTGCCGGGAAGGTTGCGCGGGACCATGAGGCCGGTCTGGGCGATGCCGCGGAATTGCCACTTCACGAGCTGGCTGCCGTGGAGGGCCGCGGCGAGATCGGTCCGGGCATTGGTGGGGGCGAAGAGCTCGCGCCATTCCTCGGCGCCGAGTTCTTGGAACCGTTTGAGGGTGAGGAGGAAGCCGTAGTCGTCGACGGTGACCATCGCGTTGCCGCCGGCGACGGTCTTGAGCCGGTGGGCGACGATCCGGGAGAGGGCGTCGTTGGCGCCGCGCCCGATGAGGCTGTGGAAAAAGTAGTGGGACAGATCGCGTTCGTCTTCGCGGGCACCGTCGCCGCGGAAGAGCTCGACGAGCATGCGTCCGGCGACCGGGATCTGCGAAAGGGCGAGCTGGGTCTGGAAGTGGCGCACGATGGCCTCCGCGTTCGTGGAGGAGATCATCCACTCTTCGACAAGCCAATCGACGACGGCGTCGCGGGGGAGCTTTTCTTGCGTGAGGAGCCGGTCGGTCTCGGTGCGGAAGGCGGTGACCTCGCGGGCGAGGCCGGAGGCGAGGGGCATCTTGTGGGCGTTCCAGGACGGCACGCTGGGGAGGCCGCGCGCGGGCTCGACGACGGCCTCGGCGACGCCGGTCTCGACGAGCCTGACGACCCGCCCGCCGAGGACGAAGGTGTCGCCAAGCTTGAGATTCTTGAGGAACCCTTCCTCGACCTCGCCGAGGCGCTTGCGGCGGGTTCCCAAGTAGACGCGCACCATGCCCTCGGCATGGATGGTGCCGACGTTGACGAGGTAGTCCCGCTCGACCTTTTTCGAGGCGGACCGGAGGGCGCCGGTGGCGGGGTCTTCGACGAGCTTGCCGAAAGTCTCGGTGTACTGGCGTTGGAGGGAGCGTCCGCCTCCCTTGAGGTAATCGATAAGCCGGTCGAAGTGGGGGCGTTCCAGGTGGCGGAAGGGGCGTGCGTTGCGGAGGAGGGCGTAGGCCTCGTCCCGGCTGGTGCCGGTTCCCCCGCAGGCCATGCCGAGGATGTGTTGGATGGCGACGTCGGCCGCGCCGAGGCCGTCGAGGAAGCGGACGGGGTAGAGGCGGCGGCGCTTGGTCATCTCGGCGCAGACGACGCACTCGATGAGATCGTTGATGTTGGTGGCGCAAAGGACCCCGTGGGAGGTCCGGTGGATGCTGTGGCCGGACCGGCCCACCCGCTGGAGCGTGCGGGAGATCCCCTTGGGCGTGGAGACCATGATGACGGTGTCAATAGATCCGATGTCGATCCCGAGCTCGA
>CAZKYJ010000730.1:0-316 GCA_964556355.1 uncultured Verrucomicrobiales bacterium
ATTGCGGGCGGACATATCGGGACAGCGGTTGCGGGCCTTGGTCGATGCGGCTTTGGGGGTGTTTTGTCGCCAGGGGTTCGAGCGCTCGCAGATGGCGGATGTGGCTCGGGCGATGGGGGTGGCGGTCGGTACCGTCTACCTCTACGTCGAGAGCAAGGACGCGCTTTTCGACTTGGTGGTTCGGGACACGGTGAGCGAGGATCGCGATTGGCTCGATGGGATCGAGATCCCGGTGGCGACGCCGGTGCCGGGGGCGACGCTGGAGTTTCTCCGGGGGGTGTTGGGAGCGGACGGGCAGTGGCCGGTGTTGGAAGGT
>CAZKYJ010000730.1:326-3318 GCA_964556355.1 uncultured Verrucomicrobiales bacterium
GGATCCGGCGGAGGAATTGGCGGGGGTGATCCGCGAGCAGTATGGGCTGATGCGCAAGCACCGGATGGGGCTGGTCTTGCTGACACGGTCGGCGTTGGAATTTCCCGGCCTGGTGGAGGTGTTCGTGTTGGGGTTACGGGCGCGGTTGCTCGACCGGCTGGAACGCTACATTGCCCTGCGGGTCGGGGGCGGACAGTTCCGGCCCTGTGCCCACCGGATGGCGACCGCTGCGGTCGTGGCGCAGACCTTGGCCTGGGCGAACCTCCAGCGCCCATTCGATCCCGGCCTGCAGGGGTTGGAGGAACCCGCCGTCGAATCGGCCACCATCGAGCTGCTGGTCGCCGGTATCCTCGCCACCCCCGCCTGAGTTGACTTCCGAACCCTTTCCACCATCCGCCGACACCATGTCCACCACCGCGTTTCCCAACTTTTTCGAACTCTCCGCCGGAGCGACCGTCGCCGTCGCCGTCCGCTACGCCTTCCTGGCCGGGCTCGCCTGGTGCCTCGGCTTCTGGCTGTTCAAGAACAAATGGCTGCACCGCAAGATCATCGCGCGCTTCCCCGAGTCCCGCGAGGTGCGCCGGGAGATGGCCTATTCCGCGTCATCGGTCGTCATCTTCGGGCTGGTGGGGGCGCTGACCGTGGTTGCCGCCCAGAAAGGGTGGACGCGATTGTATTTCGACATCGACCGCTACGGATGGCTCTGGTTCGGGGCTTCGATCCTGCTGGCCGTCGTGTTGCACGACACCTACTTCTACTGGACGCACCGGATGATGCACCATCGGAGGCTCTTCCGCGTCTTCCACCGGGTGCACCACCTTTCCCACAACCCGTCGCCTTGGGCGGCCTACGCCTTCGCCCCAGCGGAGGCGGTCGTCGAGGCGGGCATCTTCCCCCTGGCCGCGGTCGTCATGCCGCTGCACCCGCTGGCCTTCGCCGCCTTCATGGGAATCCAGATCACCTACAACGTGATCGGACATACCGGCTACGAGTTTCACCCCCGCTGGCTCATGGACTCGTGGCTCGGCAAGGTGCTGAACACGCCGACGAACCACGCGATGCACCACGAGTCGATGCGGGGGAACTACGGGCTCTATTTCAACGTCTGGGACCGGCTCATGGGGACGAACCAGGCGACCTACGAATCGCGCTTCCGCGAGGTGACCCAGCGCCCAAAACCAGCCACCAACCCGAGCTAGCGGCACCCCATGAGCCAATCGCGACCAATCATCCACTTTCTGGCGGCCTGCCTCATGGTGAACGCCGGGATCGCCCGGGCCGATTTCGTCCTGCGTGACGGCGACACCGTCGCCTTCCTCGGCGACAGCATCACGGCGGCGCGGGGCTACACCAAGATCGTCGAGCACTACACCCTGATGCGTTTCCCAGACCGGGCGGTGCGCTTTATCAATGCGGGCGAGGGGGGGGACACCGCCTCGGGCTGCCTCGCCCGGCTTGAGCACGACGTCTTCGAGCGGGGGGCCACCGTGGTGACCGTCGCTTTTGGGATCAACGACATTGGATGGGGAACCAAGGCGGACGACGCGCACCGCCAGAAATTCCTCGACGGGATCCGCGAGATCATCACACGCTGTGACCAGCGGGGTGTCCGGGCCATCATCTGTTCTCCGGCCATCACCGCCGAGCCGTCCGCCAAGGCGGAGACCGGCTATCTACAGGCCATGGCCGACGACGGGCTCGCCCTCGCGAAATCCCTCGGCGCGCGCACCATCGATATCCAGCGGGAGATGCGCGCGGTGCAGCGCCGGGTCGAGGAAACCAATGCCGCAGAAGAAGACGCGGCCAACCAGACCCGCCTCCACCTTCCCGACGGCGTGCACCTCAACGAGCTCGGCCAGTTGGCCATGGCCTTCGCCATGCTCCGCGGCCTCGGGGCGCCGAGCGAGGTTAGCACGGTGGCCATCGATGCCGGAACGGCGCAGGTCACCGCGGTTGAGGGTGCGACCGTTACCGACCTTGTCGCCGTCGGCGGCGGGATCGCGTTCCGCCGGCTCGACGCCGGCTGGCCGCTCACCTTGGCGCCACTGAGCGCCCTGCAGTTCCGCTGGGTGCCGGTGCACGAACACCTGAACGGTTACCGCCTCGCCGTGGCCGGGCTGGCGGCCGGCGACTACGAACTCGTCGCCGGGGGAAGGTCGTTGGGGACGGTCGATGCCGCCCAGCTGGCCGCCGGGCTCAACCTCACGACTATGACCGCGGATCCGTGGCACCCGGGCGGGCCGTGGAACGTGCAGTCGGACACGGTCAAAGACCTCGTCGAGGCTCGAGATTTCCTCGCGGCCGCCGGACGGCAGCGCGAGCGCTACGCCGGCTCCCATCCCGCCGACGCCGCACGCGCCCAGCAGCTCGAGGAGACCGATGCCGAACTGGTCGCGCTCCAGCGCTCGGTCGCCAAGCCCTACGCCTACCTCATGGAGATCCGTCCGCTCCCTGAGGGCGAGCCCGCCTCCCAAGAAGAATGACGGGAACGGGCGCCGTCAGCGGCTGTCCAGGTCGAGGTCAGCGGCACCATCCCCCGCTATCTCGAAGGTTCACGCCGACTACGACCGACTCCGGCGCCTCGATCGGGGCTTCGCTCCCGAATGATTGCTAGCTGTGAAGCGGTGCCGTGGAGAGACGGCGAACCGCAGCTCCCGCTCAGTGCGGGGACGATGGCAGCGGGCTTGACGTCTTTGGAAGTGGCGATGACTGAAGGGCATGATCGCTTGCCGAACGAGGGCTCTCCGGTTCATCATCGCCATGCTGGTCGGCGCGCCCGCCCCATGGGTGCTGTCCGGGCAGAACCCTTCCCCCATGGTCGAGCATACCCGTGCTCATCCGAGGCTTCCGCAGGTCGAGATCGCGGGGCGGCGGCACGAATTGGTAATCGGCCTGCTGACGATCCCGGCGGGACTTGAACCCGCCGACGCGGAGGCGCCCCTGCCCCTCCTCATCCATTTTCACGGCGGCGACTGGATCCCCGAGGTGGCCG
>CAZKYJ010000731.1:0-1711 GCA_964556355.1 uncultured Verrucomicrobiales bacterium
TCTCTTTACCACCGCGCCGAAACCGACCGTACCATGAAACGCGCGATCCGGATCGTGACCATCCTAGGCAACGGCCTGCTCGTCCTCGCCGTGGTCGCCGCCCTTGTCGCCCGGAAACAGGCGGTGGTCGAATCCGGTGAGACGGCATTCCTCGAGCTGGCTCCCGTCGATCCCCGCTCGCTGATCCAAGGCGATTACATGGTGTTGAGCTACGCCCTCACCCGCGACCAAGAATTTCAGCAGGCGATGGCCGACCGGCCGACCCGCGGGAGGCTGCCCCTTCGCCGCGACGAGCGGGGCATCGCCACCTTTTCGTCGGAGCTGGCGGGCGATGGCTCAGGCATCGAACTCGCCTACCGCAAGTGGCGGCACGGCTACCGGTTCGGCATCGAGTCCTTCTTCTTCCAAGAGGGACTCGCCGAACACTACGATCGCGCGGAGTACGCGGAGATCCGGGTCGCCCCCGATGGGACGGCGGTGCTCGTCGATCTGCGCGGGGAAGACCTGGCGCGACTCGTGCCCTAGACGGGAGCGCTTTTCCCGCGCGTCACGATGATGTAAACTGCGTGGATGATGCCGGGGATGTAGCCGAGGAGCGTGAGGATAATATTGATCCAGAACTGGGCCCCGAGCCCGACTTGAAGGAACACGCCGAGCGGGGGCAGCAAGATCGCGATGAGTATGCGAATGACGTCCATATCGCTTCCGTAAACGCCGGAACGGGCGTCTCAGATGCGCGCCCCGTCACCGGAGACCTCGCCGAGCGCCGCCCTGCGCGCCAGGGCCTTGCGGATGGCATCCGCTGCCCACGCCAGACAGAAAAGGAAGAATCCCACGACGACCATCGCGCCCGCCACCGAGCAGTCGAGGGCGATCCCGAGGTGGAGCCCGAAGAAACTGCTCAGCGCGGAGTGGGCGACGGTGAGGCCGAGCATCACGGGGAGCCGGTCGGTCACGAGATAGGCCGTGGAAGCCGGAAGGATAAGCATGGCTACCACCAGGATCGCCCCCACGCTCTCGAAGGCACTGACCACGATCACGGACAAGAGGGCCATCAGCGCGTAGTGGACGAGCTTCGGATTGATGCCGAGCGAGCGCGCCAGCCCCGCATCGAACGAACTCACGAGCAGCTGCTTGTAGAAGGCGGCGACGAGCGCCACGGTCGCCACGGTGACGAGCCCCATGACGAAAATCGGTTGCGGGGCGATGGGCGCTCCAAAAATGGTCGCCATCGGATAGTTCCCGACCAGGCTCACCTCGCCGTAGAGGACGCAGTCCTGGTCCAGATCGACCTTGCTGGCGTAGAGGCTGACGAGGATGATCCCGGCGGCAAAGAGCGTAGAGAACGTGATGCCGATCGCCGCGTCCTGTTTGATGCGGCTGCGCGTGTGGATGACCTCGATGAGCAGGGTCGTCGCCACCCCGGCCGCCATGGCCCCCACGAGCATCGCCCAGCTATCCCGGGTACCGAGAAAAAGGAACGCCAAGACGATCCCGGGCAAGACACTGTGGCTGATAGCATCCCCCACGAGAGACATCTTCCGGAGCACGAGAAAGTTCCCAACGATCCCGCACGACAGGGTCACGAGAAACCCCATCAGGACGATCCAACCGTAGAACGCGGGCAACTCACTCCAAGGCTCGATGAACACGCGGTGCATCGGTCTCTCCGGGATCGTCCTCCCGTGCGGATCGGGCTCGGGGGAATCGA
>CAZKYJ010000731.1:1721-3318 GCA_964556355.1 uncultured Verrucomicrobiales bacterium
CACGATTTCTTGGGCGCGGGTCTGGCCGGCCGGGGTGAGGAGGATCTCCCCGGTGCCCGCCGGGTTGCGGGTGGCGAGACCGGCACGCACGAGAGCGCGGACGCGGGTGGCCGCCTGCTCCTCCGGCTGGCGGCGCTGGGCGGCGATTTCCGTGGTGGTGACCGGCTGGCCGTCGAAGCCCCGGTCACGGTCCTCCAGGATGCGGTAGATGGCCTTGAGCGTGTTCTCGCGGTCGACCTTCTGATCGCGCTGCAGGTGGCGCCACCACCGGGCGACAAGGCCATGGCGCGGGGCGAAGGCGAAGGCCAGCACGAAGACCGAACTGGCGGCCAGTACCATGAACGGCCCGGTGGGCAGATTGTTGCCGAGGAAGGAAAAGAAGCACCCGAGAGCGCCCGAAAGGACGCCGAACCCCGAAGCGATCCCCACCATCCGGTGCAGCCGGTCTGTCAGCAGGTAGGCCGCGGCGGCCGGCGTGATAAGCATCGCCGACACGAGGACGACCCCGACCGCTTGGAGCGCGACGACGACGGCGAAGGCCAGCAGCATCATCAGGGCATGATCGAGCAGCCGGACGGGCAGTCCGACCGACTTGGCGAATCCCGGATCAAAGCTGGTGGCGAGCAACGGGCGGTAGAGGAGGCCGATGACCACCACGGTGAGTGTCGTGATGATCGCGATCAGCAGGACGTCGTCGGCGCCGAGGGCGGCAGCCTGACCGAAAAGGAACTTGTCGACCCCGCTCTTGGCACCGGTTTCCAGCCGCTGGATGCGGGTCATGAGAACCGTGCCAATGGCGAAAAACGAAGCGAGGACGAGGCCGAGGGCGGCATCGGTTTTCAGGCGCGTGCTCCGGGTAATCCACGTCACGGTCGCCGTCCCGAGAAGCCCGGCGGCCGACGCCCCGACGAAGATCGCAACCGGGTCTTTCGACATGTTCCAGAGGAAGCCGACGGCGACGCCCGGGAGTACCGCGTGCGAGAGGGTGTCGCCGACCAGCGCCATCCGACGGACGACGATGAAGCTCCCGAGAACCCCGCAGCTGACGCCGAGCAGAATGGAGCCGAGCAGGGCATACCGGAGGGCGGCATCCCCGAAGGTGAAAAAACGCACCGCCTGCTCCCACAGGTCGGTGGTCGTTACATCTCCGATACGCGCGGCGAGCATTCTTCTGAACGGGCTTAACTTTCTTCCCCTTTGGAGCGTTCGGCGACCTCGCTGAGGATGGTCAGTCGCCCGCCGTAGGTTTTTTGCAGGAGGTCCGTGGTGAAGACGTCTTTGGTAGCCCCGAAGGCGACGAGGCGCATGTTGAGGAGGAGCGTCATATCAAAATACTCCTGCGCGGTGTGGAGATCGTGGTGGACGACGAGGAGGGTCTTCCCTTTCTCCTTGAGTTCGCGGAGGATGGCGATGATGGCGCGCTCGGTGGAGGCATCGACCCCGGCGAAGGGTTCGTCCATGAGGTAGAGATCGCTCTCCTGAGCCAGCGCCCGCGCCAGGAAGACGCGCTGCTGCTGCCCCCCGCTGAGATTGTTGATCTGACGCTTGGCATAGGCCGACATCCCGACCTTCTCGAGGCAGGCGGCGGCGATCTCGC
>CAZKYJ010000732.1:0-1929 GCA_964556355.1 uncultured Verrucomicrobiales bacterium
CGATGTGGCTACCACCACCGGCCCGATCGTTGGTGACGGCGTCAGAATCGTTTTTTCCGACACCGGCATCGCCATCGATGAGATCGAGATCAACACCATTCCCGAACCGTCCGGATTCGCTCTCTTGGGTATCCTTCTCAGCGGCATGGTGCTGCGCCGCCGGCGCTAGCGCCAAGGGTAGTCGGGCGACTCAAATTCCCGCCGTGTAACTTCCTTGGGATCTCTTGCGTCCGGTCTGGGAAGATCCCGCCGGTGCCGCCGGAAAAAAGTGGCGAGCATTAAAAATTCAGCTGAGCCGCCCAGTTCGTCGTCGGTATTCGCTGGGTGACTCCTGCGATGTTTTCCGGAACTGCACGTTGAAGTGGGACAGGTTCCGGAAACCTGACTCGTGCGCGATGTCGGTGATCGGCAGCGCTGTCTCCGCGAGCAGCCTCTTGGCGTTGACGACCCTAACCTCATTGAGGAAAGTCGTGAACGGGCGGCCGGTGTGCCGCTTGAAATGTCGGCTAAAGGTAGGCTTGCTCATATTTGTGACCCGGAGGAGATCCTCGAGGTCTATCTCACAGTCCAAGTTTCGCAGGATATGCCCGACCGCGCGGCTGATCGCGGTCATGTGGTGGTCGTGCTGGTTGAGCGTCAATCCGGTCTCGCAGAGCCGGTGCCTTTCGGAACTCGGTGCGGTGGCCAGTTCCCCCAGCACCTCGATGAATTTCGCGAATCGGGAGAGCATGGCCCGGCGGGAAATCACGCTCAGGGTCGCCTCGATCCGCTCGACGACGGCGCCGGTGAAATGGATGCCCGCCGGTGCCTCGCGAACGATCGCTTCGAGTTCGCGCATCTCGTCGAGTTGGCCGAGCGGGTGGTCGCTGTCGAGGTGGAACTGCAGCGCATAGCCCGATGAATCCCGCAGACCCGACCAGCAGTGCGGGAGGTTGGGACCGATGAGGACGAGGTCGGGGGCGGTGAAATTTGCGACGTGATCGCCGACGAACCGCTTGCCCCTGCCCTTGGTGATCAGCGTCAGTTCATATTCGGGGTGGAAGTGCCAGCGCTCGCCAACTCCCGTCAGTCTCAGCCGGCTACCATCGGCTCGGTATTGGACTACTTCGGAGAGGTTGTCGCTCCAGGCGAGGAAGCGAAACGATTTGCCGGGGTCGATCCCAATTTGTTCCAGGGCGAGCGCCATTGTTTATCCTGCTTTCGTCAGCTACTCCGAGCCAATGCCGGATCGCTTGAGACCATAGCATCGCCCGGTTCACGCCGAAAGCAGACAAAGGACGTTCCGGTGCTCGCCCTCGAGCGGGGGAGGAGAGCGGGTGGGTCCCAATCGCGCCATCGATCGGCTGAGTGAGCATGCGGCGCAAGGATGCGGCGCAGGCGTGGCTTCCGAACCACCTGCGCCCCTCCTCGCGGCGGCGGCAGAAAAAAACCGGCCCCCCCTCGGGGGGGGCCGGCTTGCGAAGATCATTACGAAAGACCTAGCGGCGGCGGCGGAAGATAAGAGCCAAGCCGCTCACCGACAGGGCGAGGAAGCCGATCGCGGACGGCTCCGGAACCGGGGTCACATCGAGCTGGATGTAGTCCATATTCGACCAGCGAGCAGTGCTCCCGCCCGTATTGGAACGCAGCTCGATGTAGTTGTCATCCGGCGCGCCGCCGGTCCCGTTGACCGCGGCGATCGAGATGGGCGCCGTGGTGAACGGCGTGGTGATGGTGGCTTGGCTGTGGACGAAGCTCCCGATCAGGACGCCGTTGAAGAAGGCATCGATATTGAAGATCCCCGTGCCCGTGGCGTTGTCATTCAGATCGAGCATCTGGAACGTCAGGGTGGCGAGGTCAGTGCCGGAGGTCGTCGCATCGAGATTGAAGTGATAGCGAAGGTTGGCGTCGCCACTGGTGATCGCCCGTTCGACCGCGATTTCGCTGGTG
>CAZKYJ010000732.1:1939-3304 GCA_964556355.1 uncultured Verrucomicrobiales bacterium
GACCGGGCCGATCGGCGTGTACATCGGACCGCCATCAACCTGGTTGCTATAGACCCCGGCGAAGTAGTAGTCGTCGTCCGCCATCTGGTTGACCGCCGGGCTATTGGGATCGCCAGGCAGAACGTTCGTCCCCGCCTCTTGGACGAACGACACCTGGAATGGGGAGCCGTAGAGCGATGCGTCGTCCGGGAGCGGACGGCCGGCAGCGGGCGTGCCGAGGTTCCAGATGATCGCGGCGTTGCCGGTGGCGCCGCTGAGGGCGAGGATGCTGAGGGTTGCGATGTTTGCTTTCATTGGGATTTTCTCTATGGGGGAATTGCGCAGGCGATCCACCACGCACCCTTCACCTCGCATCTCTGAGTCTCGCTGTAAACCATTTTTTCCGAATCCCCCCGTGATGGCCGAAACCATCTCACTCCCAAAAAGAAAGAGCCGGTGGACCGCGATCCGTTCCGGCGTGCCGGCCGTGCTCGTCCTCGGGGGGATCCTCGGGTATTTCCTGATGAAGTCAGGAGGGCCGTCGGGAGCATCTGATCGGCTGGTTCGCGAGGTGGTGGACAGCGAAGAGTTGATCCTCGAGCTGAGCCCCCGGTTGGGGGCCCTCTCCCGCGGTCTGATGAACCTGGAACTGCCCGGCGCACCCGAGCGGGAGAACCTTTTCGCCAAGGTGGTCGCGGTGACGGATATCGGCGATCAGGCCGGGCCGGTCGAGGCTCGTGGGAAGGTTGTGACCGAACGACGCTTGCCGCCGGCGGAGATGGCCCGGGAGGTGCCGCGGGGCGACCTCTCGCTCTGGAGGACGCGGCTGGCGACCGTCGATTACTTCGAGCACGCGAAGTTCAAGTTCGTGCGTGGCGAGTTCGTCGGTGGAGGGCGGGACCGCTTCGAGAGCCTGGTCAAATTCGGTGGGGTGCTCCGGGAAAAGGCGGGCGGGTGGACGTCGCTGTCGGCCAACCAGTGGGTGACCTGGGAGAGCGAGTCGGGCGACGGGTGGCGGATCGTCTCGTGGAGGATGGGTGAGATGACGGCGAAGTCATCCGGGCGCCGCCTTTTCACCTAACGGTTGGCCGAGGCGCTCCCCGACGCTGCGGACTATGCCCGGGCGACATTTCCCAAGCATGAGATCGAGTCGGCCAAGTACTACCAGAGCGGGAAGACCCGGGCGCTCTCCTACGATTTCGCCCCCATCGCCATGAACCAGAAACCGGCCTTGTCAGTGGTCGATATCGATGGGGACGGATTTGACGACCTCTATGTGATGGTGCGACACGGCAGGAATCTGCTGCTGCGCAACCGCGGCGACGGCACCTTCGAGGAGCAGGCGGAGGATCGCGAGCTGGCGGCTTCCGGAAACTCGACCTGCGG
>CAZKYJ010000733.1:0-3303 GCA_964556355.1 uncultured Verrucomicrobiales bacterium
ATCGTCCAGCTTGACCAGCTGGAGGTCGGCGCCCATCTGCGTGATCGGATGGTTGCCGGGGGTGGCCTGGAAAATGTCCGTGCGCGTGGTTTCCACCTCGATAAAATCGTCCTGGGCAACCTCTAGGATGGTGCCGCCGCGGGCGAACGGTGCGTTGTTCGCGGTGTCCCGAGAGTAACCTCCGGATGCGCCATAGGGTGAGGGACTGCCGTTGACCAGAAGGCGCGTGTCGATGCCCGCACGGTCGTTCACCGACTGGAACTCCGAACCGTAGATCACGATGTGGTGGCCTCCGGTCAGGAAGACCTTGGTGTCGTCGGCGCCTCCATCCGCCCCGAGCTCAAAGCTGCCCGCCGTGTCGTCGAGGGCGATGCCCGCCGAGTCAAAGTTGTAGACGAGCGAGTTGGCCGGCAGCGCGCCGGTGTCGGTGATGGTGGCGCCGGAGCCGATGGTGTAGACGGCGTGGTCGCCGGTGGTGCCGGACGCGGCGAGTTGGGCGAGGGCGGCGGAGGTCAGTGTGCCGCCGAGAGCGAGGGCGGCGGCAAGCGCTAGGAGGGGTGATATCGGGCGTTTCATCGTGGTGGGTTTGGGGTTTGTCCGGGGGGATCGTCGCTGAGATGGATAGGCGAATCCCGCACGCGTACCAATCTCCCTGCCACGGCGAAGGGCGGTGGCGGCGGGGGTTGGACGAGGGGGGTTCGTGACGAGCAGGGTGGCGAAAGGGAGGCCTTTTGGCAAGTGATTTTATCCTCATCCCCGATCCGTCGTGCAGTTCTCCCCGCCCGCGCCACCCGTCCCGTCCTTCGCCACCGCCCTTCGCGGTGTGGCGCAACGGACAGTCCGAGGTAAAGTGACTCTTCCCGCCATGCATTTCCCCCGATATCTCATCCTGCTCTTGGCCTCCGCGACGGCCTGGGCCGCGCCGGAACCGAACTTCGTTTTCATCATCGCGGATGACTGCACGTTCCGAGATATCGGGTGCTACGGTGGTCAGGCGTCCACGCCGAATATCGACAAGTTGGCGACGGAAGGGATGCGCATGACCCGCTGCTTCCAAGCGGCGCCGATGTGCTCGCCGACGCGGCACACGATCTACACCGGTCTCTATCCCGTGAAGAGCGGCGCCTATCCGAACCACACTTTCGTCAAGGAAGGCGTGCGGAGCGTGGTCGATTACCTGCGGCCGCACGGCTACCGGGTGGCGCTATCGGGCAAGACCCATATCGGGCCGAAAGAGGCGTTTCCCTTCGAGTATTCCGGGGAGAAAAACAATCCTGACATGGCCGCGCTCGACGCATTCTTCGGCGACTGCGCCACGAACTCGACCCCGTTCTGCCAGTTCGTTTGCTCGAACGAACCGCACTCGCCTTGGAACAAGGGAGATGCCTCGCGCTACCCGGCCAATGAGATCGAGTTGCCGCCGTACTACGTCGATACCCCCGCCACCCGGGAGGCCTTTTCGCGCTATCTCGCGGAGATCACCTATTTCGATGGCCAGGTCGGAGAGACCTTGGATCTCTTGGAAAAACACGGGCTGACCGACAACACGCTGGTGGTGGTGGTATCGGAGCAAGGGAACAGCTTTCCCTTCGCCAAGTGGACAGTCTACGACCACGGTCTGCAGTCCGCGATGGTCGTTCGCTGGCCCGGGCAGATCGCGGCGGGCGCGGAGAGCGATGCCATGGTCGAGTACGTGGACGTGCTGCCAACCTTCCTCGATGCGGCGGGCGCCGAGCCCCCCGCTGTCCTAGACGGACGAAGTTTTTTGTCCGTCCTGCGGGGCGAAACGGACGCCCACAAGGAATTCGTCTACGGGATCCAGACGAGCCGGGGAATCATTGCCGGACCCGATTATTACGGGAGACGTTCGGTGCGGTCCCGCGATTTCAAACTCATCCACAACCTGACCCCGGACGCCCGGTTCACGAACGTCATCGCGCGCGACGCCTACTTCAAAGAGTGGCAATCTTTGGCGGCGGCAGGTGACGCGCGGGCGCAGGAACTGGTCGAACGTTATTCCGTGCGGCCGGAGTACGAATTCTTCGATCTGCGCAACGATCCGCTCGAGCAGACGAACGTGGTCGACGACCCCGCGTTTGCTCCCGTGGTGGCGGAGCACAAGAAGCGACTCGCCGCGTGGATGGAGGCGCAGGGCGATCGCGGGCAGGCCACCGAGATGGCCGCGCTCGAACGGATGCGCGGGGGGAAGCAGAAGACGCAGAAGTCCCGGAAGGTGCCGTGACGCGCAGCATGATCGGTTCTGGACAGAATGGGACAAAAATGAAGATGTGAACCGTGGCTTCGATCGAGAATCGAAGCCCCGCGACTGAATGTCACGGAGTTGTCCTTTCCCCGGAAAGCACCGCAAGAGCATCTGTAGATGCCGACACTTCTGTCGGAGCCTGCGAGCGTGCCGTGAAAAAAGCTTTACAGTCGCAGCGAGAGTGATTCGCTTAGGCAACGCAAGTTCCGGCGGCGAAATCTACTTTGGTGACCCCCGCCACTCGGTCAGCCCCTTCTGCAAGATCGCAGTGTTCGGATCTTCGATGGCTTCGTAAATTGCCAGCGCCGCCTCTGCTCGAGCGACAGCTTCGTCGCGCTCGCCGAGCGAGTGCAGATCCACAGCGGAGTTCCACAACGCGGCTCCTTCTCCTCGCCGGTCGCCGATTTCGCGGCTAACAGCCAATGCCTGCTCGTGGTAGTCGATGGCCTGCCGCATATCGCCCGAGTTTCTATATGCAATTCCGAGATTGCCTAGCGCGCTGCCTACGCCGGCCTGGTCGCCGATTTTGCGAGCGATCGCCAATTGCTGTTCGTGATAGCTTATAGCCTTCCGTGCGTGACCTAAATGGTAGTGGGCGATCTCGTGGGCGCGGTAGTATTCGAACTGGGTTCACGAGCACAAGAAATCCGGCGCGGCGGGGAACGGATCAGTAGCGTCCGAGCCGTAGCCCAGGCCGGCAAGGTGGATGAGGCAGTCGCACTCATCGATGGTCTCGGTCAGCAGGCGTTTCACATCGCTAGGCGCTGAGCCGAGGCTCTTGTCCTGGGTCAGTACCCGGAAGCCCGCGCGCGAGAACGCGACGTGAAGAACCTCTCGCCAATCCCGCAAATCAATGCTCGCCGCGCTGAGGAAAACCGTGGGCGGTGATGAGGGTGCAGTCGAAGAATGCATGAGATGAGCCGGGTGACAACGAATCCAGGAGCGTAGGGAACGCCAGACTCCATACGGATTATTTGACCGCGACGCGAAAGAAGGTTCAACAGGCGAGCTAGGGGCACACGCCTAAAGCGTCCTATTTA
>CAZKYJ010000734.1:0-3298 GCA_964556355.1 uncultured Verrucomicrobiales bacterium
AGATCGATCCCGGCAATGGCACCGTGACGGTCGAGATGAGCTCGATCGACAACGGCGATGGCACCGACTCGGTCGTGGTCCGGCTTGCCAGTCCCCGGAGCGCCGAGCCCGCCAAGTTCATGCGACTCCGGGTGTCTAATTCCGCATCTTGAAGCCCCAACCGCCATTGACAGCCGGACGCGACGTGACTCTGGTTGGGGGTTCTGCCGACCGCTATGAAACTCCCTGAACCCTTCCGCTCGCCCCTCGCCCACTTCGCGTGGCTCTCGCTGATCGGCGTTGCCCCGTTGCATGGCGGAATCGAATCAGCACCTCTCAACCCCCGCTCCCAGGGTTCCGGCGATACCCTTTTCACCGTGCTCGGCCCCGATCACACCGGCCTGGCCGAGATCAACCGGATGGACGTCGCTCACCCGCTCAGCTACCTCTACCACAGCGGCATGACCACCGGTGGCGTGGCCATCGCCGATTTCGACGGCGACGGGCTCCCGGACATTTTCTTTGCCGGCACCACCGGCAAAAACCGGCTCTACCGCCAGACGGGCGACCTGACATTCGAGGACATCACCGCCTCCGCCGGCCCCATCACCGGCGGCGATTCTTGGACGGCAGGCGCGGCGGCGGCCGACCTCAACGGCGACGGCCGCACCGATCTCTACACCGGCAGCTACATGGTGCCCAACCAGCTCTTCCTCAACATGGGGCCCGGCGACAACGGCGAACCCGTCGTCTTCCGCGAAGCCGCCGCCGCCGCCGGTCTCGACGTGGTCGATTGCAGCCACAGCGCCGCGTTTGCCGACTACGATGGCGACGGGCGCATCGACATGTACCTGCTCACCAATCGCATCGAGGACCCCGCCGGCGGCCCCAGCGAGATGCCGGTGATCAAACACCCCGACGGTACGGTCACGCTCAAACCCGAGGCGGAAAAATACTACGACATCTGGCGCTGGGACTTCGAGGAATGGGGCACCGCCGCCATCGGCACCCCGGACCGCCTCTTCCACAACGAAGGCAATGCGCCTGACGGAACCCCGATTTTCAAGGATGTCACCGAGGCAGCGGGCATCTCGGGGCGGGGCGACGGGCTCTCGGTGACTTGGTGGGATTACGATCAGGACGGTCGGATGGATATTTATGTAGGAAATGACTTCATTGCCGAGGACAAGCTCTACCGGAACAACGGTGATGGCACGTTCACCAATGTCCTCGGCGACGCGGCTCCCCACTCGCCGTGGTTCTCCATGGGCGCCGACATCGGAGATGTGAACAACGACCTGCTCCCCGATATCCTGGTGGCCGATATGTCCGCCACCTCGCACTACAAATCGAAGACGACGATGGGCGTGATGGGCGGCACGCCCCTGAAGAGAGCCTACCACTCCTCCCCCCCGCAATACATGCAGAACGCCCTCCTGCTCAACACCGGCACCGGACGATTCCGGGAAGGAGCGCGGCTCCTCGGCGTCTCCAGCACCGACTGGACCTGGGCAGTCAAGATCGCCGACTTCGACAATGACGGCTGGCAGGACGTTTATTTCACCAATGGCATCTCACGCCACATGAACGACTCGGACGTCACCGTCACCGAGGAAATGCTCGTCGGAAAACACGTGTGGGAGTATTTCCAAGACGGGGAGATGCGCAAGGAAATGAATCGCTCCTACCACAACGATCACGGTCAGAAATTTAAAGAAACGAGCCAGGAATGGGGTCTCGACCACGAGGGGGTCAGCTACGGAGCAGCCTACTCGGATCTCGATCGAGACGGCGACCTCGATCTGGTGGTGGTGAACCTGGAGGAGCCGAACCGCATCTACCGCAACGACTCCCAAGACGGTCACGGCCTCCTGCTGCGGCTCCGCGGCACGACGGCAAACCGCGACGGACTCGGCGCCCAGGTCGTCATCAGGTCCGCATCCGGGTCGCAAATGCGGCAGCTCCAGCCGCAAACTGGCTACCACTCGTGCAACGAGGCCGTGCTGCACTTCGGACTCGGTGAAGATAGCGCGATCGACGAGCTCGTGATCCGCTGGCCGGGCGGGGCGGAGCAACGGATGGGCGACCTCGCTGCCGACCACTTCTACACCATCACCGAGGATGCCGGGCTCCCCCAAGGCGAGCCGACCGCGCCCGAGCGTGGACTGTTCGAGAGAACCGACGCGCTCGCCGGTTCGATCAGCGAGGATGCGGGCTGGGCGGAGGACTTCGAGCGCCAGCCGCTCCTTCCCTTCTCGCTCGCCCAACTCGGGCCGGCGCTCGCGTGGTCTGACGTCAATGGCGACGGCCACCCCGACTACTACTTCGGGGGAAGCGCCGGAAAATTCGGCACCCTTCGGATCGGCGACGGTACTGGGAGATTCATCGGCCAATGGGTCGAGGCCTTCCGCGATGACAAGGCCTTCGAGGACCAGGGCGCCGTCTTCCTCGATGTCGATGGCGACGGCGATGCCGACCTGTTCGTGGCCAGCGGCTCCAGCGAGTTCGAACCCGGGGCTCCCGAATTGCAAGACCGGCTCTACCTCAACGACGGCCGCGGCGGGTTCACCACCGCCCCCGCCGGTAGCCTCCCCGAAGCAACCCATTTTTCCTCGGCCGCCTGCGGCGTCGATTTCGACCACGACGGCGACATCGACCTCTTCGTCGGCACCCGGGCGATCCCCGGCGACTGGCCCCACTCCGCACCCAGCCGTATCCTTCGCAACGAGTCCGACTCCGCCGGTGTGAGGTTCGTCGAGCACGCTGCGCCCGATCTCGGCCTCGTGACCAGCGCCCTCTGGACGGATGTGGAAAACGACGGATGGCCCGACCTCCTCGTTGCGACCGAGTGGGGCCCCGTCCGCCTCCTCCACAACGACCACGGTCACTTGATCGAACGCCCGTTCGCCCCCGAAAGCGGATGGTGGCGGGGACTCGCCGCCATCGACGCCGACCAGGACGGCGACCTCGACTACGTGGCCACCAACGCCGGCACCAATACGAAGTACAAGCAGCCCAGCCCCGAGCACCCCCGGATTACCTACTACAGCGATTTCGACGGGACGGGCCGCCGCAATATCGTCGAGGTGAAACAGGAGGGCGACATCTTCTACCCCGAGCGCGGGCGCAGTTGCTCCTCGAACGCCATGCCTTTCATCGCGGACAAGTTCCCGACCTTCAAGGAGTTCGCCCTCGCCCCGCTGGCGGATATCTACCAGCCGGAGGCACTCGCGGGCGCCGAAAAATTCGAGGTCACCGAACTGCGCAGCGGCCTCTTCATCAACGACGGCGGCACGTTCCGCTTCGAGCCTTTCGAGCG
>CAZKYJ010000735.1:0-1435 GCA_964556355.1 uncultured Verrucomicrobiales bacterium
ATTCACGCCAACCTCGAAGCGCTGGAGACAGTCCTCAACGATGCCGAACGGCAAGGCTGTACGCAGTTCGCCTGCATCGGGGATATCGTCGGCTACAACGCCAACCCGGTCGAGTGCCTCAATCGCGTCCGCGGGCTCAACTGCCCCGTCGTCAAAGGGAACCACGATGAGGAGGCATCGGTGGACACCGATATCACCGGCCTCAACCCGCTCGCCCAAGCAGCTCTCGAGTGGACGCGTCAGAACATCGGCGAAGAAGATAAGCAGTGGCTCCGCGAACTGCGCATGGTGCGGCAGGTGCGCGATTTTACCATCGTTCACGCGACCCTCGATAGCCCGACGAACTGGGCGTACGTGATGAACAAGTTCGACGCCATGGCGAGCTTCTCCTACCAGTTCACCCAGGCCTGTTTCTTTGGCCATACCCACACCCCGCGGATCTACGTCAAAGACAGCCGTGTCTTTGCCCATGAGGGGGAAGAGATCGAGATCGAGCAAGGGAAGAAGTACTTCGTCAACGTGGGCAGCGTCGGTCAACCCCGCGATGGCGACTGGCGCTCGTCCTACGCGGTGTTCAACACCGAGTCTGGCTATGTGACCATCCGTCGCCTTGAGTACGACCTCCGGACGACCCAGCGGAAGATCGTGGAGGCGGGTCTCCCACAGATGCTGGCCGACCGCCTCGCCCACGGAAAGTGAGTTCGGGAGCGGGCGGCGATCTGGAAGGCGAGATCCGTAACGTCTTCATCATCAAGCCGAGTTCCCTCGGGGACATCGTCCACGCCCTCCCCGCAGTACATCGGATCAAACGCGCGCAACCGGGATGGAGCATCCGCTGGATCGTCAATCCCGAGTGGCGGCCGTTGCTCGAGGGCAACCCCGATCTCGATGGAATTATTGAGTTTCCAAGGAAGGAGATTCGTGGCCTCAAGGCACTTCCCGCCATCCTCGCGTTCCGGCGCAAACTTCGTGCCGTGGTGTCTGACGTCGGCGGTGCCGATCTCGTTCTCGATTTCCAAGGGCTCCTCCGCAGTGCGCTGATCGGACGGGTCTTGCGGGGGAGGCAATTCATCGGACTTTCCGATGCGCGGGAAGGTGCAGACCGCTTCTACACCAGGACTATCCCTGTCGATGTCGGAGCCCACGCCGTCGACCGATACTTGGCCATCCCCCGGGCGCTCGGCGTGGATTGCTCCGAGCCTGGAACCGGGGACTTTCCCCTCCCGAAAGGCACCCCTCCGGTGGACGGGGGATTCGATCTGCCTAGGCGGTTCGTCGTCCTTCACCCGTATTCTCGCGGCGCTGGCAAGTCGCTCCAACCCCGGCATATCAGCGGTTTCTGTCATGCGATGGCCCCCGTGCCCGTCGTGGTGGTTGGCGTCAGTTCCGGCGGGTCGCCCCCGTTGCCTGCCGGTTGTCTCGATCTCACCAACCG
>CAZKYJ010000735.1:1445-3295 GCA_964556355.1 uncultured Verrucomicrobiales bacterium
GGATCTACCTGGCCTTATCGGCGTCCTCCGGGCATCGGCCTACACGGTGAGCGTCGACAGCGGTCCTATGCACATCGCTGCGGCCCTTGGGACGAACGTTCTTGGAATCCACACTTGGAGCGATCCGCGCAAAGTCGGCCCCTACCCGGCCGGCTGTCTCGTCTGGAAAGCCGGCCGCATCGCCGACCGACGGGATCTGCGCGCCGTCGAATGCGCCCAGCACCTTCCGATTACCGACGAAAGCATCGCCGCCATCGCCGCCGCCAGCACCTAAGGATATATATATCTTAAAATGCCTGGCATTTTATTGTTGCGATGTTGTCGATTTCCTGCAGGCTCAGCCGTGATGGGTAAGAAGCGTGTGATAGGAATCGATGAAGTGAACTGCTATCATGTTGTCAGCAGGATCGTGGACAGACGGATGGTGATGGGAGACGGGGAGAAACGGATGTTCCGGCGGATTCTCGGGCAGATGGTCGGTTTTTCGGGCGTTGGATGTGTGACGTTTTGCCTCATGGGCAACCATTTTCACCTCCTCTTGGAAGTTCGAGATGGCGGGAAGGACACGTTCCGAGACCTGGCCGCGGCGGGGGGGCTCGACGATGAAATCGTGCGCCGGGTTTCCTTGATCAACGGGGCGAACGTGGCTGACGAGCTCCGGAAGGAGCTGGCGGCACTGCGAGGCGCCGGAAAGACGAGCGAGGCGTGGAAGGTTCTCGAGCCGCTGGTGGCAAGGATGAACGATCTGGCATCATTCGTGAAGGAACTAAAGTGGCGGTTCTCATCGTGGTATAATGGCGAGAACGGTCGGGTCGGGACACTTTGGGAAAGCCGGTTCCGAAGCTTGTTGGTCGAGCGGGAAGGGGAAGCCAATCGTGCGGTGGCAGCCTATATCGATCTGAACCCGGTTCGTGCAGGCCTGGTGTCGGACCCCAAAGACTACCGTTTCTGTGGGTACGCGGAGGCGGTGGGTGGAAGCACTGATGCCCGCGCGGGTCTCAGGCGCGTCGTGTCCGACGAAGGCGAGGATGTTTCCGCGACCATGGTGCTCGCGCGCTATCGCTCGCTGCTGTTCGGGCGGGGCGGCCAGAGGTGCGCCGGCGACGGCACGGTGATCCGATCGGGATTCTCGGAGCAGGCGATCCGTGCCGTCGGAGAGGCGGGCGGCGACCTTTCGCGCCACGAGATGCTCCGGTGCCGAATACGCTACCTGACGGACGGGGCAGCGATCGGGAGCAAGGCATTCCTCGACCGGCTTTTCGAAGGCCGGCGGGAATTTTTCGGGGAACGGAGAAAGTCTCCGGGGAGCAGAATGTGCGGCGGGGATTGGGGCGGCCTCCACGCCGTCCGAAATGTTGGAGGTTGACGACGGGCAATCCAGAATCCAGGGAGGAAGCGCACCTACGCCGGGATTTCGGGCAGCAGCTTGGCGACTTTCTCTTTCATCTCCTTGCCCGGTTTGAATTTCACGACCGCGCGGGCTGGAATCGTCACTTCGGTGCCCGGTTTGTTCGGATTCCGACCGACTTTCGGCTTGGTGCGGCGCACCTGGAAGGCACCAAAATTCCGCAGGACCACCTCATCGTTGGCGGCGAGGCTGCCCGTGATGCTGTCGAGCGTCTTCTGGATCACGTCGAAGACCTGTTGTTGGGTGAGTCCGGTTTCGTTGCTGATTTTCACGACGAGGTCGCGTTTTGTAACGGTCATGAGAGTGGTGGGCTGGCGGTCAGAGAGTGGATGGTTTCGAAAAATGGAGGCGAGCGGCGTGGGGCGACGCCCATCGATTAGCGAGCATAAATCAGGCCACACCGTTGGGCACGTCACAATTACGACTATGTTGCATCATTGTC
>CAZKYJ010000736.1:0-3292 GCA_964556355.1 uncultured Verrucomicrobiales bacterium
CGCGTGCGGTCGCCCCACTCGAGCGGCTCCTGGGCTGGACGGTCCCGGTCCTCGCCAACGGCCGGATTTACTGCCGCAACGCCGAGGGTGATCTCGCCTGTGTCGATGTCAGGATAAAGTAGCCGCGCCCCCCAAGATAATGAGCAACACCCGCCGACACTTCCTCGTCACCAGCGGTGGCGCCCTCCTCAGCGCCCCCTTCATCCTCGGCCAGAAAAAGTCTGAGCAGAAGTACCGGATCGCGCTCATCGGTAGCGGCTGGTGGGGGATGAATATCCTCCGCGAAGCCCTCGCCCACGGCGCCGGACAGTGCGTCGCGCTCTGCGACGTCGACCGCGACGCCCTGGAGGTCTCTGCCGAGGAGGTCGGCGACGACACCGGCACCACCCCGGCGATCTACAGCGATTACCGCGAGCTCTTGGAAAAAGAAGCGATCGACATCGCGATCATCGCCACACCCGACCACTGGCACGCCCTGCAGACCATCGCGGCCGTGGAGGCGGGTGCGCATGTCTTCGTCGAAAAGCCGACCGGCCACACCGTCATGGAGAGTCGCGCCATGGTCAACGCCGCCCGGGCGTCGGGGAAGATCGTCCAGGTCGGGCTCCACCGGAGGATCGGTCCGCACCACGTCAGCGGCATGAAGTTCCTCAAAGAGGGAGGCGCCGGAGACATCGGGATGGTGCGCATGTTCGCCCACGGGGGCGGGGGGGGCGAGGCCCCGGAGCAGAACGCACCCGTCCCCGATGGGATGGACTGGGATCTCTACTGCGGCCCTGCGCCGCTCCGCCCGTTCAACCGCAAGATCCATCCCGGCGGCTTCCGTGGCTTCCTCGACTTCGCCAACGGCACGCTCGGCGACTGGGGGGTTCACTGGCTCGACCAGGTTCTCTGGTGGACCGACGAGAAGTATCCCAAAAAAGTCTATTCCACCGGGGGGCGCCCCGTCCGGGGCGAGCCCGTCCTCAACGAGATCGAGCAGACGACGGACGCCCCGGACACCCAGGTAGCCGTCTACGATTTCGAGGGATTCTCCGCCGTCTGGGAGCATCGCCAATACGCCGGCAACGCTGCCGAGAAGGCATCGGTCGGCTGCTACTTCTACGGGACCAAAGGTACCTTCCACATGGGCTGGCGCGACGGTTGGACGTTCTATCCGAGCAGGAGGGGCGAGCAAGAGATCCACGAAGATCCGCAGTTCGACAACGACCGGGACGGCCACAATGTCCAGCTCCTCTGGAACGACTTCATCACTGCCATCGAGAAGGGTAGCAAACCGGTGGCGGATGTCGAAACCGGCCATCTGTCCACGAATCTCAGCCTGCTAGGGATGGCGTCCCTCAAGCTCGGGCGCGCGATCGAATGGGACGGAGCCAACGAGAGGATCATCGGAGACGAGGCCGCCAACGCGCTCCTGCGCAGAGACTACCGGGGGTCGTGGGAGTATCCGGTCTAGTGTCGCCCGCCACGGGCGCGGACAACGACTCGCCGCCGGGGGGGCGCCAGTCTCCACGTTCGGGCTAACAACAACCCGAGCCAGCCACACAGCACGCCGCCGTCGCGATCCGGGGGATTCCAGCCTCCTCGGGAGAGAGGCCGCAGCTGTCCGCGGCAAGACAGGCGGTCTGGGGATTCTCAAGGATCAGAACCAGCGCCCCGCCCTCCACCCCGATCGCTTGGACGGGGTAGACGACCGCCGCTTCCCGCCCGTATTCCACCGCCAGGGGGAGAGGGCTGCTCCCCAAGATTGGGCGGCTACTTTCGATGATCTTGAGCAGCTTCCCGGCAGTGAGCCGGTGGTCGTAGTCCGTAGCCACCAGCAGTTGCAACTGGCACCGCGACGTCTGCCTGATGGAGCCTCCGCAGTCGATGAACTCTTTCCGGACGCGCCCCACTTCGGTGACGTGGAAGTGCGAGGGAACGATCTCTCCGCCGGGAAGGGTCACGCGGAGGGAATCGGGATTCGCGGACTTCAGGATATCGACGAGGTCGGACAGGAGCGGGTTCGTAGTTTTCATTGCGTTGGCTTGGTAGTCGAACTATCCGCAGCAACCGCGGTCGAACCTCGCGCGATCGTTTCGCAGGACGGGATCGGACTCGCAGATCCTCGCCAGCAAGCCCAGCAGCGCCGCGTGCACCTCCCCGACCGGCTCTTTCAGCCGGTAGTAGATGAACGTTCCCTCCCGCCTTTCGGACAGCAGCCCGGCCCGCTTCAACAGACCCAGGTGCCGGGAGATCTTCGAGGGAAGGTAGCCGGTGACCGGCTCGATCTGGCAGTTGCAGACCTCCTGCCCATGCCAGAGCAGGTTCGCGATGCGCAGGCGCGCGGGGTCGGAGAAGGCGCCCGCCATGCGCGCGGCCTCCACGAGTCCCGCGTCGGACAGCAATGGGGATGGAGAAGGCATCACTAATTCTGTATTTGCGAAAATACAGAATTAATTGGCTGCGTCCAGGTCGGATTTCTCCTGTGGGGCGGCGGAGGTCCGGTAGCCCAGAATCCTTCGATGTGATAGGGTCGGTGCCGGGTTCCCGGCGATCCCCGCCCTCCTTCCGACGGGGCATCGGAGAGACGGAAGCCCCACTGAAGCCGACGCGCCCCATGAAATCCCCTTGCAACGACTCCCGAGCCCCGTTCCACGCGACGCGGTGGAGTCTGGTGCAGCGGGTGAAGGCGGGGGGCGGCGACGGCGGAGTGGCCATGGCGGATTTGTGCGAGGCCTACTGGTTTCCTCTCTACGGGTGGGCGCGCCGTTCCGGGGTGCCTCCCGCGGACGCGGAAGACCTGGTGCAGGGTTTTTTCGCCGACGTGGTGAGGAAGAACTTCTTCGGGGGTGCCGAAAGCAGAAGGGGCCGGCTGCGCACGTATCTCCTGACCGCGTTCCGCCGCTACCAGCGTGACCAGCAGGTGAAAGCCAAGGCGCAGCGGCGCGGTTCGGGGCGGGTTCTCTCACTCGATGCGCTTGCCGGCGAGGATCGCTATCTTGCCGAGCGCGAGCAGCACTCGACACCCGCCGCGTGCTTCGATCGGCAGTGGGCACTCACGCTATTGGAGCGGGCCATGGCCCGGGTGGAAGACGCCTATTCCCGGCGGGGCAGAAGGGCGGAGTTCGTCCGGCTACAGCGATATCTCGGGACGGCGACCACCGCGGGTTACCGGGAGGATGCCGAGGCACTCGGAATCTCGGAAGGCGCCGTCAAAGCTGCCGTCCACCGCCTCCGGGCCCGCTACCGGGAAGCTCTGCGGGACGAGGTGGCTGCGACGCAAGGTTGTGATGGCGACATCGACGGCGAG
>CAZKYJ010000737.1:0-3285 GCA_964556355.1 uncultured Verrucomicrobiales bacterium
GTTGCTTCCGGTGACGACCTCCCCCGCCGGATCGTCGGCCATGACGAGGGCGGCGCCGACGGGGAACCGGGAGAAGGGTGCGTAGCAGCGGGTCGCCGCCTCGCGGGCGGCCACGACGAGCCTGCGGATCTCGGCGGGATCGATCTCGATCTCGCGGGCAGGAATCTCCAAGCCGGGCACGACCAGCGCGCCTTCTGGCGTTGCCATCCGCGCCTCACCGATGACGATCGCTGGGAGAGTGAGCTTCATGGGTCGATGCGCCACCGCGAGACGCAGCCGGTGTCCGCCTGGGTCACGGTGGCGGAAAAATCTGCGAGATAGCCGCGGGCGATCCCTGATACCGGGGGCAACCACCGGGCGCGCCGGGCGTCAAGTTCCCCGGCGGAAACCTCCAGCGTGACCGTACCCTCCAAGAGGTCGAACCGGATGGGATCGCCGTCTTCGACCAGCGCGATGGGACCACCCACCGCCGCCTCGGGCGCGCAATGCACACCGATCGCCCCATGGGAGACCCCGGAGACCCGGGTGTCCGAAATGATGGCGACCTTCCCGTCCAGCTCGGGGACCGCGAGCGCGGAGGTGGCCACGAGGACCTCGGGCATCCCGCTGGCCACGGGACCGAGGCCGCGCAGGACGACGATATGGCCGGGGCGGACGCGTCGCGACGCCACGGCGTCGAGGACGGATTTCGCGTCTTCGAAGCAGACGGCCTCGCCTCGAAACGAGGTTTCTGGGAAGCTTGAGACTTTGAAGACCATCCCGCGTGGCGAGAGGTTGCCAATGCAGATCTGCATGTCGGCATAGGCCTTGAGCGGCGCGTCCACCGGCGCGATGAGATCTTGCCCGGCGGGAACCTCGCCGGCCGCCGCGAGCGACTCGCCGAGGGTGATGCCCCCGACCGTCGGGCAATTGCCGTCGAGCAAACCGGCGTCGAGCAGGTGCTTGAGAAACAGGGGGGTGCCGCCCATCTGGTGGAGGTCGACCATCGTGCGCGTGCCCCGGGGGGCAAAGTTGCAGACGACCGGGGTGCGCCGGAGGATCGGCTGGATATCGCGCAGGGTGAACTCGACCTCGGCCTCGGCGGCGAGCGCCAGAAGGTGGAGGATGCCGTTGGTGGAACCGCCCATGGCGGCGATGGCCACCGTCGCGTTGGTAAAAGCCGCGCGCGTCAGCACGTCCCGCGGGCGGATACTGTTCTCCAACACCCTGCGGACCGCCGCGCCGACGCCCCGGCACTCCGCCCGTTTGGCATCCCCCACGGCCGGGTTCGACGAACTGTAGGGCAGCATGAGCCCGATCGCCTCCATGGCGATGCCCCAGGTATTGAAGGAGGCCGCAATCCCGCATCCTCCCGGCCCGGGACAGGCGTGGCGCACGATGGATTGGAACTCGGCGGAGGACATGTCACCGACCGCTTCGGCCGACTGCGCGTCGTAGGGGCTTTGGATATGGAGCGTCTTCCCGGCGTGGCAGCCGGGGGCGATGCTCCCTCCCGACACGAGGAGCCCCGGGTAATTCAGGCGGGCGAGCGCCATGGCGAAGCCGGGACCGTTCTTGTCGCAGTGGTGCAGCCCGACGAGCGCGTCATAGCAATGGGCGCTGGCCACCATCTCGGCGGAATTGGCGATGGCATTGCGCGAGGGCAACGATGCGTTCCCCCCCTCGAGGCCCTGGGTGAGGTTGTCGCTGACGCCCGGCACCCCGAAACAAAATCCCACGAGCCCCGACTCGCGACAGCCATCGGCGACGGCGCGCCCGAGTTCGTACGCGTGGACATTGCAGAGGTTCCCGTCGAGGAGCGGCACACCGATGCCCACCTGCGCGCGCCCAAAGTCAGCCTCATCGAATCCCAGACCCCAGTAGAACGCGTTGGCGGCTTTCTGCCATCCGGCGGTGATCCGTGAGCTGTTCCAATTGGGTTTCATGGGGATGGTTGGCGGCCGTGGTGGCGCGAGGGCAAAAGTGGGACAGCTCGGGGACATGACAAGGTCGGCCATCCGATTGCCGGGTCGCTGGCGAGCGGGCACCTTGCCACCGGCGCCAATCCGCCCATGGTGCGGACTCACGACAGGTTTCTCCATGCAAACGCTCCAGCTCCACGACACCCTGACCCGCACCGTCCAGCCGGTGACCGCCGCCGACGGGGCGGCTCTCCGGTTCTATTGCTGTGGCCCGACCGTTTACGGACCGGCGCACATCGGAAACTTCCGCACGTTTCTCGTGCAGGATCTTTTCCGCCGCGTCGTCGAGGAAGCGGCCGGGCTGTCCACGAAACACGTGCGCAACGTGACCGATGTGGACGACAAGACGATCCGCGACTCGATGGCGGCCGGTCAGTCGCTCAAAGAATTCACCGACCGTTGGCTCGCGAGGTTCCATGATGATTGCCAGGCGCTCGGGATGTTGAAGCCCCACATCGAACCCGGTGCCGTCGACCACGTGCCCGAGCAGATCGCCCTGATCGAGCGCCTCATCACCAAAGGACACGCCTACGCATCCGATGGCTCGGTCTACTTCAACGTCAGCTCGTTCCCCCGCTACGGCCGCCTCTCGAGGCTGGACACCCGCGAGCTGAAGACCGGCGCCAGCGGGAACGATTCGGACGAGTATGACAAAGACTCGGCTGCCGATTTCGTGCTGTGGAAAGCACGCAAGCCCGAGGATGGGGAGAACTATTGGAACAGCCCGTGGGGTGAGGGGCGCCCCGGCTGGCACCTGGAGTGCAGCGCCATGGGACTGAAGTATCTCGGTGACTCCTTCGACCTCCATTCGGGCGGGGTCGACCTCTGCTTCCCTCATCACGAGAACGAGATCGCGCAGAGTGACGCCGCCACCGGCAAGACTTTCGTGCGCCACTGGTTCCATATCGAGCACCTGCTCGTCGATGGCACGAATATGAGCAAAAGCCTCGGCAACCTCTACACGCTCACCGACCTCGAAGAGAAGGGGTTCACCGCAGGCGAGATCCGCTACGCCCTCCTCGCCGGGCACTACCGCCAGAAGCTCAACTTCAGCCTCGACCGCCTGCACGATGCCCGTCTCAACCTGAAGCGGATCGCCGCGACGCGAGCCAAGCTCACCCCTGGCGGCCCCGCCGAGCTGTTCGCCCCGGTGGTCGATGCCCTCCTCAACGACCTCAACACCCCGGCCGCGCTCGGTCAGTTTTTCACCGCGATCAAGGCCGTCGAGCAGGGCGAGTCCGCTTCGCTCGCCGCCTTCGATCAGATCGTCAGGATCTTCGGATGGAAGCTGCCCGAAGCAGAAGCTGCCGCCGCCATCCCCGCG
>CAZKYJ010000738.1:0-3262 GCA_964556355.1 uncultured Verrucomicrobiales bacterium
ATCGTGCAGGAGCCGAGGGGGATCATCGAAGTGTTGAGCGCCAGGTCGCGCGCCTCCAGACGATGGAGATAGCGGAGCATCTCGGTCTCAGTGTGGAAGCGATTGAAGACGGCACCACGGAGGAAGGGCGAGGTCCTGGCGAACGCGCCCGGCAGATCCGGCCCCTCTCCCAGCTCCGCCCCGAAAAGCTGGGCGATCTCCTCGACCTCCTCGAGGGTCGAGCGTTCGTCCAACGTGATGCCGATGCGTCCGCCCCCCGCGTCGCGGAGGTTGTAGCCGGCCGCCGCCGCCCGGGCAACGCCATCCGCCCCGGCACGGACGGTGATGGTATCGAAGTGGATCCCGTTCTCGACGGAGAGTCCGGCAGCGCCCAGCCCGGAGGCGAGCCTGCCGGTGAGACCGTGGATCCGCCCGGCGATCGCGCGGAGCCCGTCCGGCCCGTGGTAGGCGGCGTAGGTCGACGCCATAACGGCGAGGAGGACTTGGGCGGTGCAGATATTGCTCGTGGCCTTGTCCCGGCGGATGTGTTGCTCGCGGGTCTGGAGGGAAAGGCGGTAGGCCGGCGCGCCCTGCACGTCTTTCGAGAGGCCGACGAGGCGCCCGGGCAGCTTCCGCTTGAGCGCATCTTTGACCGCGAGGAAGCCCGCGTGCGGGCCGCCAAACCCCAACGGCACCCCGAAACGCTGCGCGCTCCCGACGGCGATGTCGGCACCGAACTCGCCGGGGGGCTTCAGGATCGTCAGTGCGAGAAGATCGGCGGCGACGATCGAGACCGCTCCCGCATCCCGCGTCGCGGCGAAGAGTTCCCGGAAGTCGGTGACGTGCCCGTAGGTTCCCGGGTATTGGACGAGGACGGCCACGAGGCCGTCGCAGTCGGCAGGGGCGAAGCTTTCGTGGTCGCCGACCTCGACCCTCATGCCGAGCGGTTCGCAGCGGGTGCGCACCACGGCGATGGACTGCGGGTGGCAATGCTCCGAGACGAAAACGACCTCGCCGGACGGCTTCGATCCGCGGGCGAGGGTGACGGCCTCGGCGGCCGCGGTGCCTTCATCGAGGAGCGAGGCGTTGGCCACATCGAGCCCCGTGAGCTCGCAGACCATGGTCTGAAAGTTCATCAGCGCTTCCAAGCGCCCATGGGCGATCTCCGCCTGGTAGGGGGTGTAGGCGGTGTACCAGCCCGGGTTCTCCAGTATGTTTCGCTGGATGACGGGCGGGGTGATCGTGTCGGCGTAGCCCATCCCGATCAGCGAGCGCAGCACGCGGTTCTTCCGCATGATGCCATGAAGCTTGGCGAGGGCAGCCTCCTCGGTGTGTGCCGTCGGCAGGCTCAGTTCGTCGGTGAGTCGAATCCCCGCCGGAACGACCGAATCGACGAGATCGTCGAGGGAGTCGAATCCCGTCGCAGCGACGAGAGCGTCGAGTGCCGCTCCCGACGCGCCCAGGTGCCGGGCGGCAAACTCCGACTGGCTAGCTGATGATTGCCTGATAGCCGTCGGCATCGTGAAGCGTGCTGAAATCCGCATCGACGGAAGGTTTGATGGTATAGATCCAACCGTCGGTAAAGGCGTCCGAATTGATCTTTCCCGGTTCGGATTCCAGCGTGGAATTAACTTCGATCACCTCGCCGCTGACCGGGGCGTAAATATCGCTGGCCGCCTTGACCGATTCGACGACGGCCGTGCTTTCCCCCGCGGCGACCACCCGCCCCACATCGGGGAGTTCGACGTAGACGACATCGCTCAGTTCGGCCTGCGCGTGGTCGGTGATCCCGACGCGCCCGGTCTCCGGGTCGATCCACTCGTGGCTGTCGGCGTATTTGAGGTTGGCGGGTAGATCGCTCATGTATTGAATCTATGCAGGTTTCTTATAGAAAGGCTTTTTGACGACCTCGGCCGGGAACAAGCGCCCGCGGATATCGATCTCGATCCGCTGGCCGACGGCGGCGCTCCCGGCGGGAAGGTAGGCCATACCGATTCCGTCCCCGGTCGCGGGGGACATCCCGCCGCTGGCGACCTCTCCCACGGGGGCGCCATTGACGCACACCGGGTAATGCGGTCGGGGTGGAGGGGATTTCCCGTGCATCCTGAACGCGGCGAGCCTCGACGGAAGCCCGGCAGCTTTCTGCGAGTTCAAGGCCTTCGAGCCGACAAACCCGGACTCCTTCTTCAGGTCGACAAAGAAAGCGAGCCCGGCCTCGAGCGGGGTGCGATCGGCAGAGAGATCGGATCCGTTTAGCGGGTAGCCCATCTCGAGGCGCAGGCTGTCACGGGCACCCAGCCCGCAGGGGGTCGCGCCCGATTCCACGAACCTCCGGAGCCAGTCGGCTCCCTCGGCGGCGGGGCAGAAGAACTCGAACCCGTCCTCGCCGGTGTAGCCGGTGCGGCAGATGATGAACTCGCCAGCGCGGACGGCCCCGTTGCGCGCCGGGAGATCCGGGAGCGAGCCGGTGGGCGCAAGGCTTCCGTAGATTTTCGGGGCGTCCGGCCCCTGCACCGCCAGAGCGGCGTAGCGGGAGCTGCGGTCGTGGAACTCCACCACCGGCGAGCTGCTCAGGTAGCTTTCCATCCACGCCCGGTCCTCGTCGATCTTCGAGGCGTTCACGACGAGGAAGAACTCCTCGTCGCCGAGTCGATAGACGATGAGGTCGTCGATGACCCCTCCCCGTTCGTTACAGAGGAGGGTGTACTGCCCCTGTCCCGGCAAGAGATTGGCAACGCGGTTGGTCAGCAGGCCGTCGAGCCAGCCCGCGGCACCTTTGCCGGTGACGAAAAACTCGCCCATATGCGAGATATCGAAGACTCCGGCCGACTCCCGAACGGCGGCGTGTTCCTGGAGGATCCCCGCGTACTGAACCGGCATTTCCCACCCCCCGAACGGCACCAGCCGTGCCCCGAGATCGAGGTGGGATTGATGGAGCGGCGAGCGCTTTAAACCTTGCGACTGGGACACGGTGCCGCCATTGTTGCGCCCGCCCGGCCAGCTTGTCAACCCACCGCGAGGGCGGGTCAGAACTATGCCATCCAGACGAAAAATTGGGGACGCGCTCGAGCGTCTCGCCATCCCGGGGATCATCCGTATCGTCGCCGGATTTCACGCCCTGACCTTCTTGCTCATCTACTTCAACCCCCGCTTCACGGAGGTTCTGGTGCTCGATCCTGGCCTCGTGTTGCAGGGGGAAATCTGGCGGCTGGTGAGCTGGGTCTTCATCCCGCGCTCGCTGAGCATCATCTGGATCATTTTTGCGCTCTGGTTCCTCGTCATC
>CAZKYJ010000739.1:0-2405 GCA_964556355.1 uncultured Verrucomicrobiales bacterium
CAGCTGGAAATCATCGACCGCGGCACCATCGGCGCCTGGATCGAGTTCGTCGAGGGGCTCAAGGCGACCGAGGATGGTGGGGGCACGCTCCTCGACCACACCCAGGTGCTCATGGGGAGCAACCTCGGGAATGCCAGCGCGCACTTCACGGACAACCTCCCCGTCCTCCTCGCCGGCGGCGGTTACGCCCACGGCCAACACATCGCGGGCGATCCGAAGGACAACGCGCCGCTCTGCAACCTCTTCGTCACCATGCTCCAGCGCATGGGGATCGAGCGCGACCGGTTCGGGTCCAGCACCGGGACGCAGCGCGGGTTGGAAATGGCGTAGGGGGAGTCCTACAGCGCCATCTCCAGCTGCGCCCCGGCCTCGATCGCGTCCCCGCCCTCGACCATCCCGTCGCGCGGTTCTTTCGGGTCGAGCATGGCGACCACGCAGCGTCCGACGTGGTAGCCGAGGTTCACCGGGACGGCGTTGCCGATCTGCTTGTAGACGGAAGAGATGCTCCCCTCGAACTGCCAGTCGTCGGGGAACGATTGGATGCGGGCGTATTCGCGGGTGGTCAGCGGGCGGGTCTCCGACGGGTGGCAGCGCTCCGTCTGTTTCTGCATCGGCGAGCAGGTCAGGGTCAGGCTCGGCTCGTCCCAGGCGAGGCGGCGCGCCATGCCGGTCTTCCCGCCGCCGAGGAAGTAGCTGCCGCCCATGTATTCGCGCTGCACCCCGTCGGGGAGGTCGCGCCAGTATCCGCCCTCGGGGACCTGGTCCATGACGGCGCGTTTCTTGTCCGAGTAGAGTTGGCCGGGGGATTCGGGCACGTCCTCGAGCGCCTGGCGGACGCTGAACGTGGTGTCGTTCTCGGCGGGGAAGAGGTGGGGCAGGTCGAGGTCGTCGCGCACCGCCAGGATGATGAGGCGCTCGCGTTTCTGCGGGACGTCGAGGAACTGCGCGCGGAGCAAGCGCACCCCAGGGCGGTAGCCGATCTCGCGCAGCGCCCGGAGCATGGTTTCCAAGGTGCGCCCGCTGTCGTGCCTGAGGAGGCCGCGCACGTTTTCGCCCACGGCGATCTTCGGGCGCACTTCCTTCAGGCAGCGGGCGAACTGGAAGAAGAGGGTTCCCCGCGTGTCCTCAAACCCGCGGGACTGGCCGGCGTAGCTGAACGCCTGGCACGGGAACCCCCCGGCCACGACGTCGATGGTGTCGCGGAACGCCGTGAAATCCACCTCGCTGACATCGCCTTCGACGATCGTTTTTTTCGGCCAGTTCCGGCGCAGCGTTTTGCAGGCATCCCGGTTGAGCTCGACGAGCATCCGGGAGTGGAGCCCGGCGCGCTCGAAGCCGAGCGCCAGACCGCCGCAGCCCGAGAAGAGCTCGATGGCAGTGAAGGGCGTCGCGTTGCCCCCGCGCTCGAGCACGCGGAACCGGGTGGACCTGCCGGCTTGGAACGTCTCGAGTTCGGGGGCGTTGATGAGGGTTCGCAGATTCGTGGAGGAGGCATTTTTCAGCAGTCCCTTCTTCACCCAGCGGCGGACGGTCTCGACCGGCATGCCCACGCGCTCGGCGGCCTCTTCGGGCGTGAGGACTGCGGGGGAGGAGGTCGGGTCGCTCGGCATGTCAGGGGCACCAAGCAGAAGATGATTGCCTCTGGCAAGGAGCAACTTATAGAAAGGCATGAACCCCGCCCGATGGATCGCCGCAGCCCTCGTCGCAACCACCTGCCTGACGTCGGCGGCCGAGCGGCCGAACGTCATCTTCATCCTCGCCGACGACCTGGGCTACGGCGAGCTGGGATGTTACGGGCAGGAAAAGATCCGCACGCCGAACATCGACAAGTTGGCCACCGAAGGAATGCGCTTCACGCAGCACTACTCGGGCGCGCCGGTCTGCGCGCCGTCCCGCTGCGTGCTGATGACGGGGAAGCACTCGGGGCACGCGCAGATCCGGGGCAACCAGCAGGCGAAGAAGACCGACCCGAAGTTCACCGAGGGCCAGCACCCGATCACCGACGAGGCGCTCACGTTGGCGGAGGTTTTCCAAGCGGCGGGCTACCGCACCGGGGCGATGGGCAAGTGGGGGCTCGGTCCGGTCGGCAGCACCGGGGATCCGAACCGCCAGGGCTTCGACCACTTCTTTGGCTACAACTGCCAGGCCGTGGCCCACAGCTATTATCCGTCCCACCTCTGGGACGACAGCGAGCACGTCGTCATCAACGAGAAGCCCGTCCCCGGACACGCCAAGCAGCCCGAGGGGGAGGTGACCATGGACGAGTGGATCGGCCAGCAGTACTCGTCCGCGCTGATTTTGGACGACGCGCTCTCCTTCATCGGCGACGTGGCCAGGGGGGATGCGCCGTTCTTCCTCTACCTGCCTTTCATCGAGCCGCACGTCGCCATGCACCCGCCGAAGGA
>CAZKYJ010000739.1:2415-3256 GCA_964556355.1 uncultured Verrucomicrobiales bacterium
GAATCGTATCCCGAGGGCTGGGACGACCGCCCCTACCGTGGCCAGTGCGCCTACCTCCCGCACCCGCGCCCACGCGCGGGCTACGCGGCCATGATCACCGACCTCGACCGCCACGTCGGGGTGGTGCTGGAGGCGCTTGAGGCCTCCGGGCACCGCGATGATACCATCGTCGTCTTCACCAGTGACAATGGCACGACCCACCCGTCCGGCGGCGGCCCGGTCTTCGGGGTCGGCGGGGTGGATGCGGCCTTTTTCAACAGCACGGCCGGGCTGCGCGGTTTCAAGGGTAGCGTCTACGAGGGCGGCCTCCGCGTGCCGCTGATCGTGCGCTGGCCGGGGCAGGTCGCCGCCGGCTCGACCTGCGAATTCCCGAGCTATTTCCCCGACCATTTCCCGACGCTCTGCGAGCTGGCCGGGATCGACGCGCCCGGAGGGCTCGATGGCGTGAGCCTGGCCGCCGTGCTGCGCGGGGGGGCGCCGCCCGAGCGCAATCCGATGGTCTGGGTCTACCCCGAGTACGGCGGCCAGGTGGCGGTAAACTTCGGAAGGCAAAAAGTGGTGCGCACCGGTCTCGCCGGAAAGCGCACGCCCGGGAGCTGGGAGGTCTACGACCTTGAGGCCGACCGTGCCGAGTCCGACGACATCGCGGCGGCGAACCCGGAGCTCGTCGCGAGAGCGAAGTCCGTTCTCGAAGCCGAGGTCGTGCCGAATGAGACCTTCCCTCTGCAGTGGGCGCGGTAGGAGGCGTCCCCGGCTGGAATCCGTACCGCGCGGGGCGCTCTCCCGCTAGCCCGCATATCTCATACTGCGTTGTGTTTTCGGTTGGCGGGGGCGTGATTAT
>CAZKYJ010000740.1:0-3252 GCA_964556355.1 uncultured Verrucomicrobiales bacterium
TCTCCGCCGAAGTCTGGGAAGATATCGAGCTCGTCGAGGGGACGAAGCTCCAGTTCACGAAACTGCTGGATGTCAGACTCCGCCGGCCCGACCGGCTCCAGGTCGCCGTCCGCACCACCGTTCCAAAGCGGACGTTTTTCTTCGACGGGCAGGCGCTGACGGTCGTGGACGGCGAGAACGGATTCTATGCCACCGCGGCCGCCCCCGGCAGCAACGACGAAATGCTGGCGAAAGTGGAGGCGGAGTTCGGAATCGATCTTCCCATTTCCGATCTCCTCGTGAGCCAGCCGCTTGGCGGCGGTGCGGCGGCCGCCAAGTCCGGCCAGTATCTCGGTGTCGAACCCGTCCTGGGGTCCGTCTGTCACCACGTCGCGTTTCAAAACGAGGTCATCGACTGGCAGGCCTGGGTGGATGCCGGGGTGACCC
This sequence comes from uncultured Verrucomicrobiales bacterium, assembly GCA_964556355.1. Classification (GTDB taxonomy): domain Bacteria; phylum Verrucomicrobiota; class Verrucomicrobiia; order Verrucomicrobiales; family DEV007; genus CAZKYJ01. Next base: position 427 of record CAZKYJ010000740.1, read on the forward strand.
CGGTCTTGCGCAAGGTGGTCATTACCTTCAAGGACGAAGAGCGTTCGCCCCAATGGACGGCCTTGCTGAGCGGCTGGGACCTCACCACGCCACTCCCCGATTTTGCCTTCGTCTTCGATCCGCCCCCCGGTGCCATCGAGATTGATATTGTCACCGTCGGGGAGGCCGGCGCCGAGGAAGACGAACCCGGAAACTAATCCACCACCAAACCGATGAAACCAACAATCCAAAGACCCACCGCAATCTGCGCCCTCGCCCTACTCGTAGGAACGACCATTCCCGCCGAAGCCGGGCTCCGCGCACGCAATATTCGTCAGAACATCAACGTGCGGAGCAATGTCAACGTGCGCCGTGATCTGGACGTGCGCCGGAACGTCAATGTACGGCGCGACATCGATATCGACATCGACCGCCACCACCACCATGGAGGGTTCGCTGCCGGGGTCGGCGTCGGGATGGTGACCGGTCTCGTCGTCGGGGCGGTGGCGACCCCCCCACGCAACCACACGACAGTGGTCTATGGCGGTACCACCTACGCCTACGCTGGGGGTGCCTACTATACCCAGGGCCCTTCGGGGTACGTGGTCGCTGCCCCGCCCGTGGGAGTGATCGTTCCCACCTTGCCGCCGGGGGCCACCGCCACCATCGTGAACGGCCAGACCTTCTTCCTCTTCAACGGCCTCTACTACCAGCCGGTGCTGGTCAACGGGGCCACGGCTTTCAGGACCGTGGCGTTCTAGGCGGTGTCCGCCCGAGCCATCAAATGGAGTTCTGGGGAAAATAAGTCCTTCCGACAATCGATAGCTCGCTTAGCCTGCGGGCACCGGATAACCAGACGATCTATATGCAGACCCAACCTCCTCTTCTCCTAGCCGCCGTCGCGACGGTCTTCCTCTGTTCCTGTGGGACCACTGTCAGCACCCGTCCTCTCGCCCCGAGGAAGTCTCTCGATCGCTCGGCGTTGGCTCTGACCTGGAAGCAGGCGGAGAGGCAGACGGCGGAGGTGCTCAAGACCTCGGGCTTCGAAGCGCTTGCCCGGACCGATCCCAGTGCCGCGGTGCTCAAGCTCGCCGAATGGTCGCAAGGCGACCCCCGCCGCCTCGAGCAGGCGGGGGCGGTTGCCGTCGTTCGGGGTGAGAACATTGCCGAGGACGGGGAGAGCCTGGTGGCGGCGGGCTACTTCCTTACCGCCGCTGATCTGGCCTACCAGAGCCTCCGGCACACCGAGGTGCCTCCCGGGCGGTGGCTGCAGTCGCCGGTCGTCACCCCGCGGGTGGATCTCTACAACTATGCCATCGGCCGCTTTCTGACCCTGGTCGGTGATGAGCGCCCGGCGGTCGTCGAGGCTGCCATCGGCTCCTACCACATCAAGTGGCCCGAAGCCCGCTTCGACCGCGTCATCGCCACCCAAGATTTTGATATCGTGGGGTTCGAAGAGAGCGTCAAAAAAACCGAACCCGGCGTGGGGGTTGCGGCACTGGGGATCGACGACGACCTGCGCTTCCACTCCAAGAATGGCGGTCAGACCGCGCTCACGGTGATCGCGGATTTCACGGCGGGTGCGGCCGGAGGCAAAGTGCCCCGCGACATCCGGTTTACTCTCTACGACGAGCATGCTCCCGACCGCGTGCCTTTCTTGGGCGGAGCGGTCGAACGTTCGGTCAACTACGCGGCGCCGGTCGGTCGTGCCCTTACGGGACTGAATGATCGCCGGCTCGGGCTCGGCGGTTTTCTCCGCGTGGGAGATCGCATCGATCTCGCGGGCGTGTATCTGATCGAACCTTATGACCCGGAGCGGATCCCCGTGCTCATGAGCCACGGTCTCCAGTCGTCTCCCCTCATCTGGCGATCGATGATCGCCGAGCTGATGCGCGATGAAGAGATCCGGCAGAACTACCAGTTCTGGCTACTCTACTATCCCAGTGGAATGCCCGTCCCTATGTCCGCGGGTGTCCTCCGCAAAAGCCTGGCCGCGATCCGTGATCACTACGATCCCGACGGAAACGATCCGGCGTCCACGAACATGGTTGCCGTCGGCCACAGCATGGGTGGTATCCTCACCCGGACGCTGATAAAAGACGTCGATGACCGGTTTTGGAAGGAGCTATCAGACGAGCCCTTCTCTGCATTGAACGCCGACGCGGAGAAAAAGTCGGAGATGGAGCAGCTCCTCTTCTGGGAGGCCGATCCCGCGGTGGAACGGGCGATCTTTTTCTCGGCGCCGCACCGGGGCGCGGATATGGCCGACGGGTTTTTCGGTCGGCTGGGGCGCAAGCTCGTCCGTTTGCCCAGCACGCTCATGTCTCTCCAACGCGATTTCATTCTGGCGGGAAAGGGGATCTTGAAGGGATCGATGGCCGAGGCACGGGCGTTCAACAGCATCAGCTCGCTCTCGCCGGACGCCCCCCTCTTCAAGGCCCTCGATGCCTCCCCCGACAAGGAGGGGGTCGTCTACCACAGCGTCATCGGCGACCGGGGGAAAGGTGATACCCCCGACAGTTCGGATGGGATTGTCGCCTACTGGAGTTCGCACCTCGACGAAGCCGAATCCGAACTCATCGTCCCGACCGGCCACGGCTCCTACAACACCCCGCTCGCGGTCGCTGAGATGAAACGGATCCTCAAGGAACATCTCGACTGATCCTCCCTGGCCATTGGCGGTGATCCCATCGGGTTCCTGTCCCTGCCGTGTTTTCCCCATTGTGGGGGAGGGAGGGCGAGCGGGCGTCGATGCCCCCCGAAAGGCGGCAGGGATTCGCGCCCGGGGATCGAGTTCGACAACCATTTGACCGAAAACGCCATCCGCCCGACCAAACTCGGGATGAA
>CAZKYJ010000741.1:0-3252 GCA_964556355.1 uncultured Verrucomicrobiales bacterium
ACCACCTGGGAGAGCCCGTCGCGATCGCCATGGACGACGGCGGCTTCCCCCGCGACGGCGATCTCGGTCTCCACCGCACAGCCCGCCTTTTCCAGCTGCGGTGCGTAGTGGTCGATGATCTCTCTCACCAACATCGCGACATCGACCCTTTCCCGGGCGAACTCCCGTGCCCCGCGTTCCAGGCGGGAAAAATCGAGCACGTTGTTGATGAGCCGGGTGAGCCGCGCGGCCTCGTCGCGGATGACCCCGGCGTAGCGCGCGCGTTTGGGGTCGGAATCGGTGCTGGCGCCACCCTCGCCTTCCACCAGGAGGTCGGAGAACATCCGGATCGAGGTGAGCGGGGTTTTGAGTTCGTGGCTGACGTTGCTGACGAAGTCGGTCTTCTGGCGTACCTCGCGGGCGCGGCGGCGGGCATCGGCCGCGATGATGATCCCCCCACAGCCGATCGCCCCGAAGACGCCCGCCACGAGCAAGCCGAGACGCAGGCGGGAGGCGCGGGCGGCGACCCCGAAAGCGGTGGGATCGAGGAGGTAGGCGGCCACCTCCCAGCGGGGCAGCAGTTCGCCGAGCTCGCTGGCGACGAACGGGCGCGCCCAATCGTCCGCCTCGAAGCCGGGCAAGCTGGAGCCGACGGGCAGCCCCTGGTGGTCGAGGAGGGCGACGGCCACTTCGTCGGGCGACTCGAACTCGACGGCCACCGCTCCGGCGAGGGTGGCGCGCAGGGCATCGACATCGACCTCCGCTCCGTAGATCTGACCGGCGGACGCCTGGGGTCGGTACCAAAAGAGAATGCTCAGCGCACCGTCCTCGAGGAAGCGGGCGAGCGACCCGGACGGAGCCTCGCCCAAAAGGGGGAGGAACGCGTCGCGCTGGCGGCTGAGGCGGGCGACCAAAAGCGGCTCGAGGGCAGCGGGCGTTCTCTCGGGGATGGTCTGCCGGTACTCGAGACCGGGCGTATCGATGTCATAGTCGGCAACAGACGCGTCGAACGGCATGGTGTCCTCTACCGCCTGCTTCGCCCTCGCCTGTTCCGCTGCGGGTTCGGGCGGCGCAGGGAGCTCGGCCGTCGGAGGCTCGGGAAGCAGAAACGCTTCGGGCGCTTCGCCGTCGGGGGCCTCGAATTCCGCCAGTTGCTCGCCGGCCTCCGCCAACCCATCGATCTGGGCGGGCTCCTTTTGTTGGGGGAGCGACTTGTAGAACGTGTTGCTCTTGCTCGGCTGCTTGGCGGCCTGCTCCATCCGGAAGGCACCGAAGGTCTCCACTTGCTCGGCCGGCGGTGCCAGCGCGACCACCGATGCCGCGGGGAGCTCGTCGTCCCCCGCCGCACGGCGGGCGCGGGGCGACTCCCAGAGGTAGGCGTCGGCCGCCTCCTCCCCGGCGAGGAAAGCGCGGTTGGAAGCGCGGAACTGTGCCACGCCCCGCCCGTCGGAGACCGTGGGGATGAGCACGCTCGCGGGCGGGCCTTGGGACACGGTGAACCCGAGACTGGCGAGCGGCCAGGCAGCACGGAGTTCCTCATCGAAACGGTCGATCGGCAGCATCTCGCCTGCGGCGAGGATCTCATCGACCGCGGCGCAAAACCCGTTCTGTTGCTCGGTCAGGTAGGAGCGCACCTCATCGGCCAGCGCATCGACGGTGGCCTGGTGCAAAAGGGTGCGCTGGCGCTCGATGACCCACTCCTGCTGGTCCTGCGCCCGCAAGGCCAGCACGGCGAGCACGGCGCTCGGCACCAACACGGCGACAAAAAATACGGCGACAACGGTCTTCACGGGAGTCCGGCACCCTAAGCCGGGTGGCCGGCGCCGTCGATCTCGCTCTTGTCAGCGGGGGGTCAAGTGTTTGTCAGGATGGTGTCATCCGGACCTACGACGGCGAAGTCAGCAACTCGACCCCCTCGTTGGTCTTGAGGAAGTATTCGACCGTCCACTCGCTGGGGAAGAGCACGGCCGGACGCCCGTCGCTGTCGGTGGCCACGCGGACGCCGGTGGGCAGCGAAAGCCCGGCGGCGGTGGCGTCCGGACTGGCGCCACCGACCCACCGCATGAGAGAAAACGGGGCGCCCTCCAGCCGGCTCTCGGCCCCGTACTCGCTCTCGAGGCGGAAGACCACCACGTCGAACTGCAGCGGACCGACGGCGGCGAGCAGCGGCACCTTCTGCACGGCGTCGCGGAGCTCTAACACTTGCACTACGCCCTCCTTGAGGAGCTGCTCGATGCCCCGGCGGAACTGCTTGAACTTCCCGGTGTTCGGGTTGTGCAGATACGAGAAGCACTCGGGAGGTAAGCGCGGGATCTCGTTAAAGGAGACGCCACCGGAGGCGCTCAGGGTGTCACCGATCCCGAACTCGTCGTGCCCGACGAGGCCGACGATGTCGCCGGGGAATGCCTCGTCCACCGTCTCGCGGCCGTCGGCGAAAAGCTTGTGGGCACTGGAGAGGCGGACGCGCTTGCCGCTCCGCCCGTGCTGGACGGTCATGTCCCGCTCGAACTTGCCCGAGCAGACCCGGACAAAGGCGATGCGGTCGCGGTGGCGGGGATCCATATTGGCCTGGATCTTGAAGACAAAGGCGGAGAACTCCGGGTCCTCCGGCGAGACCAGCGCACCCTCCTCCGCCTTGCGCGGACGGGGTGGCTCGGCCTTGCGCACGAAGGCGTCGAGCATGAGCTGGACTCCAAAGTTGTTCATCGCGCTGCCGAAGAAAACGGGCGACACCTCGCCCGCCCGGACGCGCTCGTCCGAGTAGTCCTCACCCGCCATGTCGAGCATCTCGATCTCCTCGCTGACCTGGGCGTAAACCGCCGGATCGAGTTTCTCGTTGACCGTCGGGTCGCCGAGGCCACTGACCGCCACCGGGGCTCGGAAGGCGCCGCCGGCCGTGCGCTCGAAGAGGTGGACCTGTTTGTTCAGGCGGTCGTAGACGCCCTTGAAGCGGTCTCCGGTGCCTAGCGGCCAATTCATGGCGAAAGCGCCGATCCCCAGAACCGCCTCGAGTTCATCCATGAGTTCGAGCGGCTCCTTGGACGGCCGGTCGAGCTTGTTCATGAAGGTGAAGATGGGGACACCCCGGCGGCGGCAGACCTCGAAGAGCTTCCGCGTTTGGGCCTCGATCCCCTTACCGGCATCGATGACCATGACGGCGGCATCCACGGCGGTAAGCACGCGGTAGGTGTCCTCGGAAAAGTCCTCGTGGCCGGGGGTGTCGAGGAGGTTGATCTTGAAGCCCTCGTAATCGAACTGCAGGACGGTGCTGCT
>CAZKYJ010000742.1:0-3248 GCA_964556355.1 uncultured Verrucomicrobiales bacterium
GACCTCAACGATCTGGAGTCGGTGCTGACAGGACTTTTTAGACAGCTTCTAAGGCTTGATTCCATTGATCTTCAGGCACCAGTCGATGGCGCGCGCGTACGGTTCTGATCGACCGGCGAGCCATTCTGCTGGACGATACGCAACCCCCACGGCCTCCATGAAACTCCCGCCGATTCCTCGGTCGAGGACGAACGCTCGATAGGCGGCCACGAACGCGATAGGCGACGCCAGATAGAGTACGATCTGTGAACGCCGGGAAGAAACCGGTACGGAGAAAAAGTCGGGCTAAAACCGGTACGCGCACCAGAAAGGATGCGTGTAGATGGACATGGAACAATGGGCGCGGGTGCGCCGCAGAGTGCTGTTGGACGGGCAGAGCAAACGCCCCGTGATGCCCGGGGAAGGTCTCCACTGGGAGGCGCACGACGATGCCAGGTTGAGGGTTGTATTCATAAAACCGATCCGAAATTACAGCGTCGTCAGGGATTGGGTGCCGCGCTTTGTTCGTCTCCGGATTCGTCACTTTAGTTCTCCGCCTCGACCAACCGCTCTCCCATGAATTGTAGAAATCCACCGCTATACCACTCGGCTCCTGGGTTCCAACTCGCCCAGGTTCCCACGATCCACTCTCCATCTGAGGTGCAATTCTCTGGGTCGATGAGTAAAGTCGTGGCGTCACCTTTCCTTGCAAGGCAGATTGAGCGCCTAACTGCGGTTTCCTGCTCCTCACGGCAATACTCCAATTCTTTGAGGTCGCAGGAGTCCTCAATCATATTAAATAGATCAGGATCAGCATCCTTGAGAAACTTTAGCTCTTCGATTGGGACGATTTCGTAGATAGCACTACTAACCTGGCGCCAGCCATTGGAGACTCGATAAAAGTTTCGCAGGGATTGAGGTAGACGCACTCCCAACCTAGATTCCGCCGCTGCTATGCTGGTGTCGGTAGCGGGCGCAAACCCAAGCCACCGGTTTTCCTTGTCAGCTTCTGTTAAGGGAGGAATCCGAAAGTGAGAATACACCGCCTCCATAAACTCCAGCCCCTCCGAGTCGATCATTGAGGCGCTCAATTTCGGCAGAAGGATTGTCCAACAAAGCTCGGGATCGTTCATAAATTATTAGACGAGATCTTATGGCTGATGAGTGCCCTCCTACGGCGGGCTCGGTCGGCGAAACATTCCCAATATTGGCACGTCTGGGAGCATCATGGCAAGAGAAATGCCCGCCCCCGTTTCCAAGGGCGGGCTCCTGCGGCGGTCGAACCCAAGGGGCGTTGACGATCTGAGCGCCTAGCCTACCGACGTAAGCTTCCGAAGCATTACCAGCCACTCCTGTACCTCTTCGGGGGTGTTGACCCTAGGAATTGCGAAGATCTCAGGGAGGCTCTCTCCCGCGTCACGGGAAAAAATCACGTGATCCGTCTCCGAGCTGCACGCCCAGGCACCAGAGAGCCTCGCCTCAAGAAACGCGCCGGACGAACGGGTCACGGCGAACAGCGTGTCGAAATCGCCGACATCAATTTCGATCTCCGTTTCAGTCCGTTCGTGGTCGCCGCGTAGCTCAACAGTCGCGCTGGCGACGCCTGCGAAACTGGTGATCATGATCGAAATGTAGGAACCCGGAGAAGACGTTTCATACGTCAGTACCCGGGTTGATTTCCGGGCTTGTCTGGCTTGCTCGGAGTCTGGATCGTCTGCTTGCATGTCTGAACTTGGCGGATTGCTTAGCTCTGATGACGACGAAATGAGCGCGATAGGCTCGTGATTGTGGGCAATTCACCTTCAGAAAGCATCCTCGATGATAGTGGAGCCGCTGACACCGTGGCAACAGAAAAGCCCGCCCCTTTCGAGGGCGGGCTCCTGTCGCTCTGGTGCAGTCCTTGGGACCGAACGTCGCCCTGATGCCGGAAAGCCCCTCGGAGACGCACAGGCGGGCGAGCACGGATCGCTGCCACGGGGTGAGCACGTCGTCCGCCCCGGTGCCGTCCTCGGGCTCCGAAACGTGCTCCAGGGTCACGTTGCCCGTCCTCTTGGCGGAGCGCACGTAAGCCCGTAGGGCGTGCTCTACGATGTCCTCGCGGTCGAGCCCGGTCAGCTCGGCGATTGCGGCGATCCCGGTTTCGACCTCGTCGTCTCGCCCGTCGCCTCCGGCCTGGTAGACGAACCGGACGGATGGACCGACCGCCAGCGAGTCCCTGCCCGCGAGAGCCCTAGCGCCGAGGGTGAGGATCGCGGCGGCGACGGCAGCGCGCCCGATCCTGGTGACCTGGCCCAGGCGGGCGATCTCGGCGACGACATCGGCGGGAACGTCGGCTTTGGGTGCTACTTTGAATCTCATACCGCCACCCCCTCTCCGGCTGCGACATTGGTGTCGCGCCGCCACGCTTCCGTGCGGGACGTTACGCGCTCCCGCTTGGCGTCGTCCTTGTAGTCGAGGATTCTGGCATACTCGGTGAGCCCTCCGCTGCACGGGTCGAGGAGGAGTTCGGCGGTGTCTTCTAGGAGCCAACCGGCGAGCAAGGCCGGGCGAACCTCCAGCATGGCCGCCACGGGCGCGAGCCGTTCCAACACCCCCTGCAAGGCCTCCACGTCATCCGGTAGCGTGCCGGGCGGCAGCGTTATGGTCTGGAGCTTCCGCGGGCTCGTTCGGCTTCCCGGAGGAAGTATTCGATCGCCGATTCGCCCCATTCGTCGAGGGTCACCCCCTCGGCTTCCGCCTCGGCCTGCGCGTGTCCGATCAGGGCGGGGTCGAACTGGTCCAATGGCACCTCGACGAGGACTGTCGGGGTCTTCGGTGTGCCGGGCGCTGCGGCTCCGGCGTTTCTCTCTTCCATTGCGTTTCAGTCTGAGATCACAGCCCGGTTCCCCGTGTTAGACCGGGACATCATCAATGCCCCCACGGTTCCGCGAACTGCGAAAGTCTCGTTCTGTTTTATGGGTGCCGGTCGGGATCTTGCACCGGAAACGGACGCTGCCGGAAGTCGGCGAGGTCGGGTTATGGGTGCCTCATTGGGATCAGCTTGTATGCTTCGCGGTCTGAATCGCGGTGCAGCTTTATCACACGTCCGGGCGCTGGCGTCAACGGCGGATCACCGGAAAGTGCCGGGGCGGGCTGCGGCGATGCCCCGCGCCGCGCTCATGGAATCCCCAGGTCGGCGACCTCGAAACACCAACTAACGTAGCGCTCATATAGCTCCGACTCCTCGGAGAGCCATTGGACGGGAGCGTAGACGGTCTCGAAAACACCGC
>CAZKYJ010000743.1:0-3232 GCA_964556355.1 uncultured Verrucomicrobiales bacterium
GCCTGGCCGGCCTTCGAGGTGAGTTGTTTGCCCTGATCGACGGCGGCGAAGACTTCCTCGCTGGTGGAGAGGAGTTTGAAGTGGGCGAGCCCGAGCCCGGCGAAGGCCAGCAGGAGGCACATGACATAGGGGAAGGTGATGACCCGGTTGGACGTCGCCTGGATCTTCATCTTGCTCTGGAACGAGTAGTGGGCCGTATCGACCCCGGCGGCCGCCAGTGCCGCCGCCGCGGCGGCGCGATTGCGCGCGCGAACCTTGAGAAGGTAGGCACCGCCGATGAAGAGGAGCGCAATGACGCCGGGTACGCTTTTCCATGCCGGGGAGAGAGGCGGGACTTGCTCGACGGAGGAATCGATGGGCGCCGTGGCAAGAAAGGCGGTGGCCAAGGCGACCACGGCGGCGATCACCGATGCGAAAAGGATGGTGATGGCGGCCGGCTGATTCGTCTCCGTGGTCTTGAAAACGGTGATCGCCTCGAGCCAGATGACGACCCCGAGTAAGGAGAGCGGGAGGAAGCCGAGGATTTGGCCGATAGCGTAGGAGCCGACCTGAAGCGCGGTGAAGGCGACGAGGAGCGCCGTTGCCGCCAGCGCGAACCAGTATCCCAGCTGGAAGTCGTTCAGCGCTTTCAGCGCTTTCCGTAGCGCCTTCCCCTCGAGGCCTGCCGTGGCGAGAGCGGCGCTGCGGCGGCGGAGAAAAAGCTTGAAGCCATAGGCGGCGGCCGCCAGCAAGAAGGAGAGAAAACCGAAGACGGTCGCCCACTTCGGGGCGAGCACCGGCCAGCCAAACCCTTCTTCGATGGCGGTGGTTTTCGCCGGGATGGCGATGTTCGCCGCGATGGCGAGAGCGATGACGACCGTGGTTCCAAAGAGGGACGAGATGGCGCCCGGTTCGTTGGCAGCGGATTTTTTCGCCGCGCAAACCGCTTCGAGGAAACAGGCGGCGAGGATAAATCCGAGGGGTAGGTAGGCGAGGGCTGCGATTAGGGCATCCATGAAACAATGGTCGGGCTGGAGGTGTCGAGGGGGGGCTGTCTTTCGGCTGACGTCGGATTTGTAACACAAAAGTTACGTCGGAACGCTCCTGATACAAACGGCGCATCGGGCCGCTTTCTTAGAGGCGATTGGGGGGCGCGGGGACGGAGACGTGCGGCCCGCCGCTTGCATCACAGCCGGCTATGCTACGGTGGACGCGATGAGCGACTGGGACGACCAACGGCAGGAAGACGAGGGCGACGGCTGGCTCGACGACCGGCTGTCCGAGGTGGACCGCGCGATCCGGAGGCAGCGCGAGGAAGAGGGCGGTCCCTCGGCGAAGTACTTCGGGGCGGAGGCCGATCCCGCCGATCCCTTCTCTGCCGAACCGTTTTCCGAGGCCGATCCCCGACCGGACGACCCTTCGATCTATTCGACGCTCGATTACCTCCGGGCGCTGGAGTCGGCGCCGGACACCACCTTGCTCGAAGAGCTCAGCGCGCGCGGCGAGGATTTCGAGCTATCGGCCAATGTGCCCGACGACCGGCTTGCGGACACCCTCTGGCACCTCATCCGCTGCCTGGCTTCCATGCGCGTGTTCCTGCACTGCACCGATCATCTCGACGACCGTTCTCTCTACCGCGCTCTGGTCGATCACCGCCTGCGGGAACCCGTGCTGCAGATCCCCCTCGACGACTCGTCCGCCTTCCAGATGGATATGGCCGAATGCGATAGTGCTTCCGACGTCGGCGATCCCTACCTGCGCTACTACGCAACTGCCGAAGACCGCGCCGCGTGGAAAGCCGAGGACCCAACCTGCGAGCTGCCGCCCCACGTCGATCCTCCGTTCGACCGTGATCGCCACCTCCCCGAGGCATTCCCCGGTACCTAGACAGCCGCGATTTTTTTTGCGGATCGCGGGAATATTTTTTTGATCTTTTGCACGATAAGTCTTGCCATTTGTCCCGCGGCTTTCTATTATTCCAACAGATTCGATTTTCTTGAATTCCTGGGAGGGAATACAGCCTCGTAGCACTGAGCCTCTGCTCGCGCTGCGGGGCTGTAATTTTTTTCGTGATCGGTGCGGATGCCCCCGGGGAGAGCGCCATCTTGGTAGAGCCAATTCGGCGCCCGAGAATTAGCCTTGCCTAATAATTTTAGACAAGGCTAATTCTCGGGCGACCTTGTCCCGATGAAAGTGATTTTTGCGACTCCTGGTGCTGCGGTTCTGGCCGCGGCGATCTCCGTGATGGTTTCTGCCTGCGACCCTGGTGGTGAACCGCCCTCCGGCTCCGGGGGCGTGAGGGTCGTGGCCACCACGACGATGGTCGCCGACCTCGTCCACCAGATCGCTGGCGACGACGTGGAGCTGATCGCGCTGATGGGGGCGGGGGTCGATCCGCACCTCTACAAGCCGTCCGCTTCGGATTCTGCTGAGCTCCAGCGCGCCGATGTGATCTTCTATTCCGGGCTCCATCTCGAGGGGCGGATGGCGGATCTCTTCGCCAAGATGGCCGCGTCCGGCAAGCCGGTGGTCGCGGTGGCCGAGGCCATCGCCGCCGACAAGCTCATCGCGCCCGACGGTGCCGGCGAGCACCCGGACCCGCATGTCTGGGGCGACGCCGAACTCTGGGCGCTCGCCATCGACCCGGTCGTCACCACGCTCTCCGAGGCGCTACCGGAGCGGGCCGCTGCACTGACCGAGCGCGGGAACGCCTACAGGGCGGAGCTGGAGTCGCTGCACCAGTGGGCGGCGGCCCGCGTTGCCGAGCTGCCGGAGGAGCGCCGGATCTTGGTCACCAGCCACGACGCGTTCAACTATTTCGGGCGGGCCTACGGCTTTGAGGTGATCGGGGTGCAGGGGCTTTCCACCGTCTCCGAGGCGGGCCTCGCGGATATCGCCAAAACGGCGGATCTCATCCGGGAGCGCGGCGTCCCCGCGATCTTCGTGGAGACTAGCGTATCACCAGCCGCCATCGAGCGGATCAGCCAGGACTCTGGAGCGACCATCGGGGGCGAGCTTTTTTCGGACGCCATGGGCACTCCGGGAGAGCTTGAGACCGTGGGCGGGGAGACCTATGATGTCGGCACCTATGTCGGGATGCTCAAGCACAACGTGAACGCCGCCGTCGAAGCCCTGAAATGAGCGCGGCGCTCGAAGTGCACGACCTGAGCGTCGCCTACGACCGGCGCCCGGTGCTTTACGGGATCGACCTCGCCATCCCCGAAGGCAAGCTGGTCGGCGTCATCGGGCCGAA
>CAZKYJ010000744.1:0-931 GCA_964556355.1 uncultured Verrucomicrobiales bacterium
CGCCGTGCACGAAGGTCTGGAAGCGGGCGCCGGCCAGCTTCCGGTCGAGCGCCGCGGCGGCGCCCTTCAGCGCCCGGTCATCGAGCGCTTCCAACTCGTCGGGACGGGTGTCGAGGTGCCAGTAGGTCCCCGTTTCCCAGAGTCCGTCGGGCGACTCGCCGAGGAAGGTCGCGTGAAACTCGGCCAGCCAACCGAGGCAGAGCGCGACCTCGTTCCACCCGGCGTCGGCCACCCGCCGGGGGAACCCGGCGGCATCGAGATCCTCCAGCACGAGGAGGACCGCGTCGCCGTCGCGGGCGAAGGCGAGGAACCCGGGGATCCGGCAGCGCCCGTCGCAGCGCCCCGCCCACGTCTGGTACCAGGCGGTTTCCACCTGGTAGGAGAAGACTTTGCGCTCGTGGGACCGGTTCGAGTTCCACCCCCGCGGATGCCGCCGACCGACCGGCATGGTCACGTGCTTGACCACGACCGTCTCCCGCCCGCCCCCGTCCAGGCCGAGGCGCAGGATCTGCCCATAGCCGCTCCACAGCTCCTGGATCACCGCATCCACCCGCACGGCGGAGGCCCCCGTCGTCTCGAGGACGACGGATTCGAAGGATTCTCTCAGGTCGCGGTTCATGGTTTGGGAGCCTTAGAAGCTGTCTGAAAAGTCATGTTAGTTCCGCGGTTGTCCCTTTCCCCGGAAGCGAGGCGGGAGGAGGAAGTGGAGCGGGCTCCATGCCTGACAAGCAACGAAGCTTCCGGGGAAGGGGTCAGCCGCCCGGAGGGTCCTCGCGTCCGATAGTCCGCGCAGCCCGATATTCCGAACATTGATTCCGATGACGGTGCTGGCAGGACTTTTTAGACAGCTTCTTAGCCAGTATCGTACCCCTTTCCATCCAGATACTTCCAATCTCCCTTGTAGCGCCGGAAGCGCGAGCGCTCGTGCAGT
>CAZKYJ010000744.1:941-3232 GCA_964556355.1 uncultured Verrucomicrobiales bacterium
GCATCCACCCGCACGGCGGAGGCCCCCGTCGTCTCGAGGACGACGGATTCGAAGCACTCTCCCAGCTCGCGGTTCATGGTTTGGGAGCCTTAGCCAGTATCTTACCCCTTTCCATCAAGTTACTTCCAATCCCCCTTGTAGCGCCGGAAGCGGGAACGCTCGTGAAGTTTCTGAGGCTCCCCCTCATCGAGATAGTCGGCCTCGAACGCGACCTTGTCGTCTTTCGTGCCATTCGAACTGGAGAAGATGGTGACGGAAGGCCAGTCCACCGCGTAGACCGTCGCCTCGATGTCGGCCTTGACGACTACAGCTTCAGGAGCGCGGTCATGTGTTTGTCCGTGTGACAAAGCTCGGCGCCATGGCGGAGGGCGGAGGCCACGATCAAGACGTCCGCCAGCGGACAGTGCAGTCCCTTCCGGATCGCCTTCCGCCGGAGATCGTAGCTGCGCTCCCAACACTCCTGGTCGCAGTCGAGCCACTGGCAGCTCGCCTTCACCCCGTTCAGAAAACCGTCCTCCCGTCTGGTGCGCGCACCGCTCCACAGTTCCGCCCACACCGGTTGGGTCAGCGCCGCGGTCCCATTGCGAAGCGATTCCGCCACCTCAGGTCGCGCTGCCTCGCCACCGCGCATGAAATCGATCCAGGCCGAACTGTCGATCAGGCGGATCATTCTTTCGATTCCCACCGTGCTTGCCTCTCCTCCGTGCTCCGCACGTCCGGCGCCTCGATCTCATCATTGGTAGGGAAATCGGGGAACGATCCCGCCATCGCAATGAGCGCCTCGACTTCTTTCCTGCGGTTAAAATCCTCCAGTGCCTTCACCACCGCCTCGCGCTTGGTCTTGGCGCCGGTGAAACGCATCGCATCCCTCAACGACTCTTCAGGAATATCGATCGTCGTCTTCATGGAATCCAAAATACCTTAGTAATGGATTCCTGCAGCTTCCATTTTTGGAGGCCTCTGCCGGGGAGGGGGCACGGTTCCGTCAAGGCGCGCCCTGTTTTCTGTTTTCCACTCACTCCGTGAGGGGAAAGCCCCCAATAGCTGCGCTCGCTGACCCCGAATGATTGAGACGTAGCGTTGGCGGTCGCGGGTGCCCATTCGGTCAGGGGTGGGGGAGCTGGATGGTGGTCAGGAGCTGAAACAACGGGCGGTTGATGAAGAAATGGCTTCTCCCGATCTTGCGCTTCTCCAGGAACCCCGCCGCGGCCAGCAGTCCAAGATACTTGGTCGATGTCGGCCGCGAAATGCCCAGTGCCTTCTCGAGGAAATCGATCTTCGTGTAGGGATAGCGGAAGAGGGTGTTGAGCAGGTCCTGGCTGTAGATCTTGGGCAAGGCATCGCGAATCCGCCGTTGGTAGTCCTCCATCAGCGTCCGGAGTTGCTTGATCAGCGCGATCTCGCTCCGGGCGGTGCGGGAGATCCCTTCGAGCAGGTAGACGCACCACTCCTCCCAACGGTTCTCGTCCCGCACGGACTGCAGGAGGCGGTAGTAGTCCGGCTTCGTCTGGTTGATGTAGCGGCTGAGGTAGAGGATTGGGATCTCCAGAAGACCCTCGCGCACGAGCATGAGGACGTTCAAAATGCGGCCGGTGCGCCCGTTCCCGTCATAGAACGGATGGATACTCTCGAACTGGTGGTGCACGATGGCCATCCGCAGGAGGGGGTCCAGCCCGTCCTCCGCGTGGATGAACCCGATCAGGTTGGCCATCAGATCAGCGACCTCCACCGCGCTTTGCGGCGGCTCGTAGATGACCTGGCCAGTCGCCTCATTTTTCAGGACCGTGCCCGGTAGCGTGCGGAGCCCGGCATCGTTCTGTTCTACCTCCGCCTGCACCGCAATCACGGTTTCCAAACGAATCATCCCGCTCGCTTCGACCTCGGAATGACCGGTTCTCAGGGCGCCGAGGTAGTGCTGCACTTCTTTCGCTGCCGTTCCGACGGAAGGATCGACCTGGGACGCGTAGAGCTCGTCATGGGTGGTGATGATGTTCTCGATCTCCGAACTGTCCTTGGCCTCCTGGATCGCAAGCGTCTCCAATAGGATCCCCGGACTCGGCAAGGCCGCGCAAAGCCCCTTCAATTCCGCCAAATCCCGATGGGCCGGGAGCAATGCCACCCAGATCGACCGGGAAGATCCCAGCAGATCAAATTCAGGCAGCGGTAGCAACGAAGGTGGTTTCATCAGCGGCGCATGGCAAGAAAACGCGGTCTTCTTTCAAAAAGACCCATTTTAATGTAAAAGGAACTTATTTATTTTAACATTAAAATGGAAGCACGCCAAGAAAAGG
>CAZKYJ010000745.1:0-3203 GCA_964556355.1 uncultured Verrucomicrobiales bacterium
GTAAACTTTGTCGGAGCGCCTACCGGGTGTGAATCGGCTTGAAATACCTAGTCCCGAATGCGGCCTGGCGAGTCCCCATCGTCATGAGCGTGGAGTTTCACGGCTTGTCCCGGTCTTGTCGAGTTGGAGGCGGGAGCACGAACATCGTCCGTCATCGCCACCGGTCTCGCCATGGAATCATCCGCTTGGCAGTTCCGGGGCCCGTCAGCGAAAGCGAAAGCGTGAGTTGACAGACAGCTCGACAGCTCGACGTCATCGGATGCTCCGGGCTGCTTTCGGCGCCTGGATGGGGCCTTCCCTCCTGGCGGACTGGTCGGCCCGGTGGTCGAAGCGTGAGGTGCATGCGGCCGACGATCGAGTGAAAAGATTCGTCCACCCAACGAACGGGGGCCCATCTGGTCACGAACGGGGAAAAGGTGAGCGAAGCGATCCGTTGGACGTCTCGCTTCGCACTCTATCTCTGACTTCTGAAAGTGATCTCGAGCATGAAAAGTTTTCAACTGAACGCGGCCTTACTGTTTTGCCTGACTGCCCCCTCCATTCTGTTTGCCTCGGGCTGTACCGTTGAGGCGGGAGAAAACGTCGGTCAACTGACCTCGACACTCGTCATGGGGAACGTGCAGCACGACGTGGATTCGATCCATTACAAGGTCGTCTCCGCGACCGACGACTGCAGTGCTGATGCCATCGATGAGACGACTGTCCCCATCGAGGCGGAAACGCTCTCTCTCTCTTTGCAGCCGGCTGGCGCAGGCGACAATCATCCTTTTGGAGACGCCTTGTTCGTCTTGGCTCCGGGCGAATATCGCGTCTGCGCGACGCCGATGAACGGCGAAAATCCCTCCAGTGAATGTGCTCCCGTCGACGAAGTCGCGACGGTGACGGCCTCGGAAACCAAGGAGATTCTCCTCATTTCCCAGTGCGGGGGCGAAGGGCGCGGGGGGCTCGATGTGATCACAGCGTTCAATGATCCACCCCTGATTGATCTCGAACTGGATCCAAGCAAGTTCATCTTTGCCTGTGAGACCCTCACCATCACTGCGGATGTGACCGACCCGAACGGGGACGCGATCGAAACGTACTCTTGGGCTCAGATCTCTGGGCCCGCAGATGGCGAACTTTCTCCCGATGGGCCGGTGCTCGAGTTTTCAACGAGTACGCCTGGCGACTACGAGGTGGAGCTCACTGTCGTCGATGTCTACGGAGGAACGAGCTCGCTCAGTTTCCCAATTCATGTCAGCGCCGGTGAAGACCTCGATGGAAATGGCATCCCCGACACCTGCGACTGCTTGGCGGAACCTGCATTCAACTGGGTGACTTGGGACATGAGTACTGAGACAGCGAATACGGTTTCCGGCGTGATCGGCGATGTCGGGGTGACTTATGAGAGCAGCTCTCCTCTGATATTTTCTTCCGCGCTGGTTTTCTACGGGGTGTTTCCCGAGTCCTTTGGCATCCCCCGCGGGCCTGATGTCATCAGAAATGAGACGATGACGACCAATCGAGTCATCTTTGACGAGCCGGTGCAGGATCCCGTTCTTGTGTTCTCCTCAGTGGGGCGCCCGAATCAATCGGTAACCGTTGATTTCGGCGGCACCCCCATCGAAGTCGAGTTTCAGAGTGCCATCAACGGCGGGCGAGCCTCTTCGACACCGACCTCGATCACGGGGGCCGAGGGATTTTTCGTAGTTCGAGTTCCGGGGGAACATTCCGAGGTTCGGTTCACCTACGACACCGCCGAAGTATACGCGAACTTCGTGTTTGGTGCCGTCAGTCAGCCGGACGAGTGTATCCCTTCTCCCTAAGGGTCCGGCCTATCCCCGCTCGCCACGGAGGCGACAAGCACCCGGATCGCGGCTCTCTTCGCGGTCCGGGTGTTCTTGCTTGTGCTGAACGCTTTCCCCGGAGAACCGGCTCTCAAGTGCAGTCCGGACGCGCGTCGGCGGAGCTTTTTACGGTGGTTTGCTCGAACCACAATGAGCGACTCGGTCACCGTGTGAGCAGATCTTGATCGGAGTTGTACGACTTCTGCGCAACACACGGAGAGAATTTCGACTTTTCGGCGTGCGGGCCTGCGGGCCGCATCACGTTTCGTCTCTAGTTCTTAGAGCCGCCCTTTTCGAGCGGTTGGAGAACGACATGACTCATTCGAACCCCTCCCGCGCTTGGCCCCTTCACACCTGCTTCGTGACCCTTCTTGGTCTTGGGTTGGTTGCTTGCACGGTTCAGACTGATGAGGACCCCTCTGGCTTTGACTCAACGATGGAGGTGGTGGATCCGAATGGGATCGGGGAGGAGCCCGGTCGCTCGTTTGGTACGGGAGGGGACGACTCCTTGGCCGCGAGTGGAGGCGCCTCTGCATCCGGTGGAAGTGGTGCGGGGGGCAGCGATCCGAGCAGCGCTTCGGGCGGGAGTCCGAGTGGGGGCGCCACGCACCCCGGCCCGGCGTTCAAAGACCGATCTTCGGCGCATAAGATCTTGTCTGTAAACTTTGTCGGAGCGCCTACCGGGTGTGAATCGGCTTGAAATACCTAGTCCCCCGCGAGGCGGAGCGACTGAATCCTAACTTCGAAACCCATTCCGCGGTCGCTCATTTCCTTTCGACCTTGGGGCGCTTCGGCGATGCAGACGATGCCTACCAGAGCGCCGTCGACTCGTACTCGGACGTCTCACCATTTTCTCTTGCGCTCCTGTTCTTCCGGCGCGGCGTCATATGGTCCGAAGCCGCAGGTGAGACTGCCAAAGGAGGTCTCTTCTACGACGAAGCGCTCCGCCTCGTACCAGACTACGTCGTCGCCAACGTGCATCGCGCAGAGCTTGCACCACCCGATGACGCTCGTAATTACTTGGAGGTCGCCGCTGTCAGCGAGGATCCCGAACCGCGTGGCAAGCTGCCGGCTTTCCTTCGCGATACAGAGCCCATGCGGGCCGAGGAACTCTCATCGCAGGCAAGAAGTGCCTACGACGAGCTGCTCGCTACTTATCCTCTCGCCTTTGCGGATCATGCCGCCGAGTTCTTCGCTGGGCCTGGAGCAGACGCGCAGCGAGCCATGGAACTAGCCGAAAGCAACCTCGAAAATCGGGAAACACCCCGCTCCCTGCTCGTTGCCATTTCTGCAGCCGAAAGCGCAAACGACCAAGAGCGGATCTGTCAGCTGTTGGAAAAAGCCGTACCCCCGGAAGCACCGCTGGACCTCTCACAA
>CAZKYJ010000746.1:0-3200 GCA_964556355.1 uncultured Verrucomicrobiales bacterium
CGAGCAAGGTGTCGGACGGAAAAGTGAAAGTGATCCCGTCGGTGAAATGGGCACCCCCGAGGTCGAGTGTGAGGCTAGCGCTGATGTTCCGCAGCTCGACGAACTCGAAATCTTCATCGATCGCGCCAGGCACGGTGGCGAGTTCGCCGGCGGTCGGTGCGGCCGGGTGGTAGTTGAGCTCGGTGATGCGGAGGTTCTCCTGCAGCACGGTGGGGGCACCGACGTAGCTGAGGGTGTCGATGGGGGTGCCGTCGGCTGTAGTCAAGACGATGGTTTCACCCCGGGCGGAAAGCTGTCCGTCGTACCCGCTGACAACCAGGCGGCGCTCGCCCCCGGTCGGGCCGGTGGCGCGGGCGCGGAACGCCGCGGCGTTCTTCGCCACCATGAGGGAGCCACCGGCAGGGATGACGGTGCCGCCGATAAAGGTGAAATCCACGGCGTCGCCGAGCATCCAACCGCTGATGTCGACGGCGGTGGCCGTGGGGTTGGTCAACTCGATGAACTCCTCGGACTGGGTGCCGGCGGCGGGGTTGAAGTCGATCTCGCCGATGGTGATGTTAGGATTTGCGGGCTGCGGATCGGGGATCTCGCTGTTGTTCGGGTGCTCGTAGAGGTAGGTGCGGCGGCGGGGCAGCCAGTCGTTGATGACGCGGTCAAAGCCCTCGCGCATGGTGTATTGGTTGCCCCAAGAGCCACACTTTGCGTAGTCGAGTTCGGCGTCGCTGGTCTCGACCCCGGGTGGGTCGATGCTGTCAGCGACCTGGTGGAAGCGGGTTTCGAGATAGCTGTCGGCGGCGGCGGTTCCGGGCGGGCCGAGGATTTCGTCCATAATGGTGCGGAGGCGACGGGTGAACATCTCGTAGATCTCGGGGGTGCCGAAGAGGAGGTCGCGGAGGCGGTTGGGGACACCGGCGGTGAGTTCGTTGCGCTCGGAGGGAACGGTGTCGGCGTAGATGGTATCGTCGAAGTAGCCGGGGCCAGGGATCCAGTTGTGGCCGAAGCTGAGATCCATGTCCCAGACGAGGATCGCCCACTCGCCGCTGCCGTTGGAGTCGCGGTAGAGGTAGTAGTTCTTGTGGCCGTGGTCGCGGTTGGCGGCGATGACCATGGCGGCGAGGTAGTTGATGCACTCGGGGATATTAACGTTGTCGTAGAGGAAGGTGCGGCGGTCGGCGAGCGGGCGGGAGGGGTCGAGTCCCTGCACCAAGGCCTGGAGGTCGGCGGTGGATTCGGACTTGCGCGTCTTCTTGACGGCACCGGGAGGCGTCCACTCGTCGAGACGGTTGTACATTTTATAGAGTGCGTCTTCGCCGTCGAAGCCGAGGCGCTCCAGGTATCGGTCGTCACCGTCTTCGATGAGATCGGCGGTACTGAAGAACGTGCCGTTCTGCTGGACACGGACAGGGAAGCCGTAGTGGTGGGCGGCACCGGCGGCGGCGAAGACCTCGTAGGCCATCGAGTGGCGCACCTTCGACTTGTCCGCCCAGTTCGTCAGGAGGTTGATGTCTTTGACCCGGCGCTCGCCGGAGCCCTGCGGCGCCCAGCGGAAGCGGTCGCCCCGATTGAAGTCGAGGTCGTAGCTCTTCTTGGGAAAGGCGCGGGTCGATTGGCCGTGGACATCCGCCTGGATGTTGTCGTAGAACTCACCATCGTAGTAAATCGCCCCACGCGTCCCCGAATCGGTGTTCGCGGCGGAAGGGTTTTCGACAAACCAATGGAGGATGGGGAGAGCGGAAGTCGATTCCAGCGGGTTGCTGGCCACCGTGCCGTAGTAGCGAGGAGAGTCGAGCGGATCGGGGTAGCGTGGCGAAGCGGTGACGGTGCCCTCGTCGTCGGCAGCCTCGATCCGCCAGCGGAGCATCTGGCCGTCCTGCAGCCGATCGGTCTGCACGAGTGCGGTGTAGATGCCGTCGCCGGCGGCCGCGTCGGGTGCCACGCCGTCGTCGGTCATGGCGACGGCGGTCTCGGCGGCAAACTGGACCCGGTGGAACAGGGTGACGGACGCGACCGGGCGAAGGGTCGACCGCACCTCGACCGTGATGGGAATCGTCACCGGGTCTCCGCCGCCGCCCGCATCGCCCGGATCGACGACGCGCCCTTCGAAGGCCGTACCGTCGGAAGCGTCGTTGTCGGCGGGGCCGGTATCGACAAGGAAGTCGATGAGATCCCCGTCCGCGAGGGTGACGGGGAGCGAGAACGTGACGGTGTCGCCGTCCGTGAGCTGGGCGAAGATCTCGGTGCCGTTGTGATAGATCCGCCCGGTGGTTCCGTCGCCGCTGGCGTTCCCGTTATTGAAGAGCCCCTCGATGACATAGTCGCCCGCGATGCTGCTCGTCCAGCGACGCACGGTGTGGTGCTCCGGCCCCGGGTTGGAGTCATTCGGGTGGGTGGAGGCGGCGGCGATGTTGGTCCAGGGAGGGTTGCCGGTGTCCGCTCCGGCCGGGTTGAAATCCCAGGCGGATCCCGTCCAGTGGTTGGTGTCCGACCAGCCGCCGGAGTTCGTCCCGCCCGGGAAAGGGGTGAAATCTTGGGTCGCGTCGTAGGTATTGTCGCCGTCGGCGCTGCGATCGTAGTAGCCGTAAAACCAGCCGTCCTGCCCCTGGTTCCCGGAGAATTCGAGCAGGGAGTTCGCGAGCGTATCGTCCCCCCCACCGATGGCCGAGTTCACGACCGGGCGCGGGGCACTGTCCGTGACGTCGGCGACCGATGGGCCGACACCGTTGGCGGCCGGACCGTTTGCCATTCCGGGGGTCAGCTGGGCGAGGTAGGTTGCGTCCCCCGCGGGCGCATCCGCCGAGGTGCCGGTGAGCCGTGGGAGGACGAGAAAATCGGAGCTACCGCTCCCGTTATTGAGCCCGTGGATGGCGAGGACGTTGGCGCCGTCCTGCAGATATTCGATGGCGTTGGCGAGATCGAAGGGCTCGAAGGCCAGGGCCTCGGCATCCACGTGATCACCGGTGGCACCCGAATCGAAGGCCAGCTCGCTACTCGCCCTCGAGGACGCGACGGGAAAGCCGTTGATATAGGCGGTGAAACCATCATCGAACTTCATCTCCAGCAGGAGGGTCTCGACGGCACCCGCCGCGGCGAGGTCGAACGGGATGCGCACGTAGGCGCTCGGGGAGATGCCCCGCATGTTTGCCACTCCGATGTCGCCGCCCGGTCCGAAGAGCGGGGTGTAGTCAGTGGGGGAACCAATC
>CAZKYJ010000747.1:0-3192 GCA_964556355.1 uncultured Verrucomicrobiales bacterium
TGAGATGCAGGTAGCCTCGGAAGTCATGCATCTCCCGGAGTGATTTGGCGACCCGCACCAGCTCTCCCATCGTAAAATCCGCATCCCTCACGATCCCGCTGCTCAGAAACAGGCCCTCGATGTAGTTCCGCCTGTAAAAATCGAGCGTCAGATCCACGACCTCTTCCACCGTGAAACGCGCACGGGGCGTATCGCTCGACCTCCGGTTGATGCAGTATTGGCAGTCGTAGAGACAAACGTTGGTCAGCAGGATCTTCAGCAAGGAAATGCACCGCCCATCCGGGGCGTACGAATGGCAAATCCCTACTCCTCCCGCCGATCCCACGCCCCACCCGCCAAGCGAAGTGCGTTTTACCGCACCCGAACTCGCGCACGAAGCGTCATATTTGGCTGCATCTGCGAGGATCTCTAGCTTGCGAATCAGCGTCATTGTTCGCGTGAACAGTATACGGCTTTTCTCCGATCGCAAGCCGCCCCTTTGCACCTTGCATTCGCTTTGTTAGGTTCCGATCTAGACAGACGGGGAGTCCGCCTCCCCCTTCTCCTCTTCCGCTATCCCGAATGCCCCGCGCCCACTTCGCCATCGCCTCACTCGCCATCGCCGGATTCTCTCTCGCGGGATGCAACCGCAGTTCGCGCGTCGATCAAGTCGAACGCGAGCCGACCGAACCTCCACCACCGCCCGCGCTCACGTCCGAGCCCCTCGCCCTCGCCGGCCTCCCCCCAGACGGCGCGTCGGCACCGCTCTTCACGGAGCTCACCTCCGAAGTGACCGGCGTCGCTTTCACCAACCGCCTCGTCGATCCCGACACCCATCCGCTGCGCCGCCTCTATGCCTCGTCGATGGTGACCGGCGGGGTGGCCATCGGGGACCTCAACGGCGACGCCCAGCCCGACCTCTACTTCGCCAGCGGACCGGAGAAAAATGCCCTCTTTCTGCAGACGGCTCCCGGGAGCATGACCTTCGTCGATGCCACCGCCACCGCCGGTGTGGACGGGGGCGACCATTGGGCCTCCGGGGTCGCGATCGTGGATATCGACAACGATGGCGACAACGACATTTTCGTCTGTAACTACGACTCCCCCAACCAGCTCTTCATCAACGACGGCGCCGATCCACCGACTTTCGCCGATCAGGCGACCGCCTTCGGCCTCGATCTCACGGATGCCTCTCTCGCCCCGGCTTTCGCCGACTACGACCGCGATGGCGACCTCGATCTCTACCTCGTCACGAACCGCTACTACCACGAAGAAGGCTCGCTCGCCCATCGTAACGACGTCGTCGTGCTGGCGAATGGACTGCCCGCGATCGCTCCGGAATACGACCGCTACGTCGGCGTCACCGGTGTGGAACCCGGTGACGCGCCCGGCAGCCTCAAGGTCGATTTTGCCGTCACCGGCCGTCCCGACTACCTCTTCAAAAACGAACTGATCACGCCCCGATCCCAAACACCCGGGACGCCCTACTTTACCAACGTGACCCACGCGTCAGGAATCACCGATCCCGACGGCCAAGGAAATGCCGCCATCTGGTGGGATTTCAATCGCGACGGTTTCCCCGATCTGTATGTCGCGAACGATTTCGACGCCCCCGATCACTTCTACATGAACAATGGGGATGGCACTTTTATTGATTTGAATAAGAGCGCATTACCCCACCTTCCCTGGTTTTCGATGGGAGCGGATTTCGGCGACGTCGATCAAAATGGCTGGCCGGATTTCTTCGCTACCGACATGTCGGGTACCAACCATTTCCTCCAAAAAACGACGATGGGGGCGATGGGGGCCAAAGCGGACTTCCTCGCGTCCAGTGACCCGTCTCAGTACATGCGTAATACGCTTTTTTTAAACACGGGAACGGGTCATTTTATGGAATCCGCGTATCTTTCTGGGGTCGCGAATTCCAACTGGACATGGAGCCCGAAACTTCGCGATTTCGACCTCGACGGGCGGATCGACATCGTACTCACTAACGGCATGTCGCGGAACTTCAACGAATCCGACATTGGTGCGGCCCTCGAACTCCGACCCGGCGAAACCGAGTGGGATCGCCACATCCGCGCGGGGACGGCGGCGCTCCCTCAGCAGAATCTCGCGTTTCGGAATGCCGACGGCCTGGCGTTCGACGAGGCGACCGAGCAGTGGCTGCCACAACGGGAGACCATGGCGTTCGGGAGCGCCGCCGCCGATCTCGATCGGGACGGCGACCTCGACCTCGTCATCGTCAATCTCGACGAGCCCGTAAGTATCCTCCGGAACAACGCGGCCGCCCCCGAGACCAATGCGGTCGTCTTCCGACTCGTCGGCAGCCGCAGCCATCCATCCGGCATCGGCTCGACCCTGACCCTCACTGAGGAGAACGGTCGTAGCCAATCGTTTCAGATCACGACCTCGCGCGGCTTCCTCGGGGGCGACGAGCCGCTCGCGCACTTCGGGATAGGCGCGGCAACCGAGGCCGCCAAGATTGTCGTGCAGTGGGCTTCCGGCGCCCACCAGGAATTCGAGCACCTCGGGGCGAACCGCCTCTACACGATCCGGGAACCCGCCCCGGAGGAATCGTCCACGAAACCGCAGGCACCAGCGCCAACGCCTCCACAGGCCTACGCCCTAGCGCGGCTCCCGTCGGAGGCGACCCATCTCGAGAACCGCTTCGACGACTTCGCCGAGCAGCCCCTCTTGCCCTACCGGCTCTCCGAGCTCGGTCCGGGCATCGCCATGGCCGACGTCGATTCTGATGGCGACCTCGATTTCTTCCTTGGCGGTGCCGCGGGGTCGCCGGGTCGGCTATTGCTCAACGACGGGCGTGGTGGTTACACCCCGGCTCCCTCATCCGCGCTCGAACTCCATGCCTCCCGCGAGGATATGGGCGCGGTGTTTTTTGACGCCGATGCCGACGGCGATCCCGACCTCTACGTCGTCAGCGGCAGCGCCGAGGTAAACCTAGGGAGTCTTGATTTGCTTGACCGGCTCTATATCAACGATGGAGCTGGACTTTTTTCGCTCGCACCTGAAGGCGGAATTCCCAGCATCCCCGAGAGCGGGGGCGGTGTCAGCGCCGCCGATTTTGATCGGGACGGTGATCTCGACCTGTTCGTGACGGGTCGGGTGACGCCCGGGCGGTATCCATTCGCCCCATCGAATCGGCTGTTGGTCAACGACGGCAGCGGAACCTTCACCGACCAAAGCGACCTT
>CAZKYJ010000748.1:0-3191 GCA_964556355.1 uncultured Verrucomicrobiales bacterium
ATCCTTCGAGGATCTCGTAGTGGAAGGTCTCGCGGAACCAGCCGGCTGATTCGTCCTTGGTCGGCCAATGCCCCTCGTGCCAGTACCAGCGCAGGCCGGCGAGGTAGATGGCGGCCAGCCAGGCGAAGGCGGCGCACGGGAGGCTCCATACGATCACCGCGAACCAGCGCCGATGCTCGGGAGGGTTCACCGGTGGCGGCGGAGGATTGATGCCGCGAGCGCCATGGCCACGAGCATCGCCGACGAGGGTTCGGGAACGACGGGAATCGACGGAGCGGTGGCGGCGTCGATGGCATTGAGTCCGGCGTCCGCAAACTGCTTCGCGCTCTCCAGGACGACCGCCCCGGAGAACGGGGTGACGAGCTGGTAGCGGGCGGCGAGCGGGCTGGCTGTCTGGTCCCAACCCGCCTGGGCGAAGCGGCGCATGACGTCGTCGAACGCCCAGTAGCGGGCGAGTTGGTCCCAGACCTCGGGCGTTTCGGCGTCGGTGGAGGGCGCGGGAGAGCGCTCCCAGCTGTAGGTCTTGTCGGTGGCTCCGGAGTGGAGTGCGGCGAGCGCCTTAGGCAAGTCCTCGGCGGGGTCGGCGAGGCGGAGGCCACAGCGGATCGCGGTGAGTTTGTAGAGGGATTCGAGGACACGGTTCTCGCCGTTGGCCAGCGGGATGGCGTAGAAAGGCACCGGCCTGGTGCTGCGCTCGAAGTGCTGGGCGAGCGCTTCGGTCTTGGCGAAGGCGATGGGCTGCGGGCCGTGAAGCCAAATGATCGCGCTGTTCTTTTTCTCACGCGCGAGTCGGAGGGCGTCGAGCAATGCCGGGGTGTCGTCGATACCGCCCCCCATCCGGACGTTCTCCAGCGCTTGGACGGCCTGGGCGCCGCCACCCAGGCGTCGCACTTCGTCGTGGGCGACGAGGAGTTCGAAATCGATCTCGTCCGCCACCTCCGCCAGCGCGGTGGCGATGCTGCCGCGGTGGGGTTTGAGTGATTCCGATCCGTCGACGACGATGACGAAGTGGTCGACGGGCACCTGCGTCACTTCGTTGCTGACCCGCGTGAGGACGGACTCGGTGGTGTCGGCGAAGGGGTCGCGCGCCCAGACCCGGGGGGCGGGATCGGCGGCGGGAGCGCAATCGACGAAGCACCGGGACGATTGGAAATCGTCGGAGGACAGTACCATCTGAAGCTGGCCGACACCGGCGTCCCCTGAGTCATCAAGGGTGGAGCCGAGCGGGGAAACCAGTTCGGGGCTGGTCGATTGCACCCAGACACTGTGCTCGAGCGCGTCGTCGAATGAGAAGTTTCGCGCGAGGAACTGCGGAAGCCAGAGCCGGCCCGGGTCGAGTCCGCGGTCAAGGGGGGCCGTGATCCCAACCCGGATCTTCATCTCGCCGCCGTCGGGCGGGACGGGGAAGCACTGGATGAGTACGCGATCGGGGCCCGTGGTCGTGACGAGTACCGGATCGCGGCGCTGGGCGACGATGTTTTTGTAGGCGGTTTTCACTTTTTCCCGGGTGTTGAAAGCGGCCTCGCGCGGTTCGCCATCGACCCAGAGGGTCAGGCGGGAGACGACGCCGGCCGGCGGGAGCAACGCCTGGAAACGGGCCTCCTGTTGGGATGGGGTCCTGTTGCGGAAGACGAGCGTCCACTCGGTGTAGCCGAGCGCGGAGGCGGGCTCGATGTGCGAGTCCACCCGGGAGGTCACGAGGTCGAGGTCGGCGATCCGCGCCGAAACCGAGTCGCCGCCGCGGTCGGAGTCCCAGCGGAAACCGTCGAGCTGTTCGCCACGGCGCCCCAGCAGCGCGGCACGCGGTGGTTTCGCGGCGTTGAAGACGGTTCCGGTGACCCGGTAGTAGATGTCCCGAGCGGCTTCCGAGCGGATCTTGCGGGCGAGCCCGAAGGCCCAGCCCATGGTGTCGGTGGCCGAGCGCGTGGTTCCGGAGCTTTCGTAGCACGCGAGCAGGAGCGTCTGGTCGGGGCGGACGGCGCGGAGCAGCGCGATCCCATTTTCTTGGGTCGCGCGCTCGGGGCTCGTCGCCATGAGGAGCCAGGTGCGCCCGAGGGCTTTCGGGCCTTCGAGCGCGAAGATCGCCAGGCCCCCGGCGGCGATCCCTCCCCAGAGCAGCGCCCGGCGGTTCGCGGGGGCGGCGGCACCCAACTCGGCGGTTCGGCGCGCTGCGAGGATGCTGCCCCAGCAGGCGAAAATGACCGCCATCGGGAGAAGGCCAAGACCGGCGAATATCAGTGCGGGCACGGCGGGCACCATCAGCGGGAGATAGAGCGCGCTGTAGTAGAGGCCCACGGTAATCGCGATGCCGTTGAGCAGGATGACCGACCGGGGCGGCGCGGTCTCCCGCCGCACCAGGAACCAGAAAGCGAGGGCGTTGGCCAGCGGGACGGTCGCCGCGAGTCCCACGTGCCACCAGGTAGATATCGGGTCGAAAAAGAACATGGCACAAAATCCCGTGAGCATCTCGAGGACGAGGGTTCCCGCCGGCAGGTAGATGGCCAAAAAGGCGAAGAGCTGCGTGCGCCGGATCGTACCGGGCGCGCGCGCGACGCCGACAGATTTCGGTGCCGGGACGGGCGGCGGCGAAACCGGCGATTCCACCTCGACCCCCCCGATTTTGGTGAGCACCCGCCGGAGGGCATCGGCGGTGACGATTTCGCCGCCACGCTCGGCGACCTCTTCCTCGACGTGGCAACGGATGTCCGCGCCTACCTCGGCGGGATCGATCTCGGCGTTCGCCATCTCGGTGCTGCGGCTCGCAAAGTAGTCGCGCAGCAGGTCTTCAGCATCGCTTGTCCATCTCATAGTTCTTGTCGTTTGGTGATTCGGTTCGCCAGTAAAATCACGCCCGCACCCGATGCGATCAGCAACCCGGTGAGAGCGGTGATCTCACCAGCCCTCCCCATCGCGATGTCCTCTGGGCTGGCGTAGTCGGGGTCGAGATCATCGCCGAGGACGAGTGGCACCACGATGGCACCGCCGACGGCGAAGATGGCGATCCCGACGAGAAGGGTGGTCATCGCGGCGTGCTGCACCCACCGTTTTCCGTGGCGCCCAGGGACGTGCTCGGTGGTCATGTTGGCGACGGGGCGGGGGACGGTGTGAGATCGGCCGCAGCGCTCTCGCGCCCGGCTCCGCCAGTGGCGGCCGGACGCAATCCCGGGAGGGCGGCGGAAATCCCCGAGAAG
>CAZKYJ010000749.1:0-3185 GCA_964556355.1 uncultured Verrucomicrobiales bacterium
CGCCCTCGAGGTAGGCCGACCGGTCGAGCGGCATGATGGCGGCCCCGGTTCCCGCGGGATCGAACTCGGGATCGCCGGCCGGGATCGGGATGGGAAATGGCTCGCTCGGGTCGGCGAGCGGGGACTCGTCGATATCGTGGTCGAGGAATTGCCCCCACTGCCAGAGATAGTCCGAGGCCCCCCCGCTGTTGGGGATGCTTTCGAGCTGATCGACTACGGCGTTGCTTACCGCCCGGGGGTTGGGGCGGTCGGGACCGGACGGCGTGGAGGTGCCGTCCGCGTAGGCGGCAGGCGCCAGCCGGAGGAATCCGGTCTCCGCGGCTCCCCAGGCGGGACTGGTGAGGTTGTTCTCGAGCCCCTCGATGGTGCGGAACTCCGGGGGCAGGTCGAAGGTGACGCCGTCCTCGGGGAGGGACGGTTCGCGGTGCTCGGAGACCGCCGGGCTGCGGCGCGAGGGGACGGGTGCGGTTCCGTCGTCCTCCCCTCCGCGGCTCTGGGCGGGGAGCCCGCCACTGGTCGCCGCCAGCGCGAGGCCGCCGGCGAGCCAGACGAATGGGGATGTTCTCGGGTTTTTCATGGTGGTCATTCTTTTTCGGTGGTTTTGGGGGCCGCTGGGTGAGGGCTGATCAGAACGCGTCCCGGATGATTCGGACCAGCTGTGTTGAGGCCGATCGACAGGGGGAGAAAAAGGAGTGACAACGGGTGGTGAAAACGGGGATGACTTGGGGTGAGGATGGTTGGTGAGTTAGGGTATTGAGATAGTCGAGGGGCAGGCTGAGATGGCAATTAATCTGGGATCAACGTGGGTTGTTTTGGGACGAACCGCGGCCGATTCCGCGGGTACGGCTATCTCTATGGAGTACCGGTGTTGGCCCCGGGAGGGCGGAACGAGACGTAGTAGAACCCTCGCGTGGCCGGGGCATCGACGTAGAGTGAAAGCGGTGCCTCGGCGGTAGCGGTGTGTTTGTTCCGGTCGATGGCTCCGTTGGCGGCGAGAGAGAAAGGCAGGGCTCCCCACTCCAGTGCACCCATCGTCGGGTTCCCGTAGACCTCGTAGGTGTACCCCGGGTAGGCGGGGAAGGTGAGGCCGAAGCGCGTCGAAGATGCGGGTCCGGCGACCGCCTTGCCCCGTGCCACGAAGCCACCGGGGTCGGGGTAGGTCGGCTCGGTCGGGGTGAGGCCGACCTGGAAGTCGAAGCTGGCGGCGACCTCGCCCGCGGCGGCGTCGGGCACCGCCGCGTAGTCGAGAAGGAGGAGCGTGCGCTGCGCGGCAGTCAGGTTCCGGAAGATGCTGTCATTGGAGTTTTGCGTCGCCCAGGTGCTGCCGTTGAGGGCGATCGCCGTCTCGTTCCAGCCGGTCTGGGTGGTGTAGCGAGTGTTCTGGCCGGGAATGGTGACGGCGATGTGGTAGTGCCGGGTGCGGCCGTTGTAGAGGCCGGCTTTCACCGTGCGGAATCGGTAGGCGCCGTTACGGCCGGTGAGAAACTGTCCAAAGCCGGCGAAGTTGGCGTCGCAGGCGGGGTTTCTCCCGGCCGCCGCCGAGTAGGAATAGTCGCCCTCCCGGTCGGCGTGCCAGAGTTCCACGAGCGCGTTGCGCACCGGGTTTCCCGATGCGTCGAGGATGCGGCCCCCGAGGTAGTGCACCTGCCCGGCGGCGGGGGTGGTGCTGTCGCCG
Source organism: uncultured Verrucomicrobiales bacterium (assembly GCA_964556355.1). Taxonomy (GTDB): domain Bacteria; phylum Verrucomicrobiota; class Verrucomicrobiia; order Verrucomicrobiales; family DEV007; genus CAZKYJ01. Next base: position 1,676 of record CAZKYJ010000749.1, read on the forward strand.
AGTTGGACGAGGTCATTGTCCTTGTCGAGCGGGATGTCGTCCGCCAGCGGGTAGAACGGTCCCTGGGTTAGTTGGGGGGCGACGAGCGCGAGCGCCTCCGAGTAGAGCCCTGAGATAGCGAAGAACCCGCCGGTGGCGGCGAGCCCACGAAGGAAGCGCCGGCGGGAAGCAAGCGTTTTGGTGGTGGTGATATGCATGGGGAATCGGTATGCGGGAAACCAAGGTTCCGCCGGTGGCCGCGCGCTGGCCAATCAACTGGGACGAACCCGCCTCGATAGGGGACGAGGGGAGGGGCGGAAGCCGGTTCGTCCCAGAATCCCCACCGTTCGTCCCGGCAGGTTTGCGGGCGGGCCGCTACCGCGCCAGGGGAACTCTGCCGGGAGCAATGCCATCGCGCCTGGAGAGGCCTGGCGACCGAACGATGCACCACCGAGAGCTTATTGTCTTGCTAGCGCCGCAGCGAAGCGGCACCAACATGTTGCGCAGCGTGCTGCAGAAGCACCCGCAGCTCCACTGTTTCCCCGAAGTGTTCCACACCGACTACGGGGCGCGCGCGCAGTTTCCCGATGCCTACCCGACCCACTACGAAGAGTACCATCTGGCGTGCGTGAGAGCGGATCCGGACGCCGCGCTGCTGGCGCGGCGCCCCGAACAGGTCGGCGGCTACCTGGCGGAGATCGAGCGCTGGGCGGAGGCGGCCGGCACGGGAGCGCTGATCGACGTCAAGTACAACTCGGTGCACCAGGCCGACCCGACATGGCGCATGCCCACCGAGGTGCCGGAGATGCTGAGGATCTTCGCGGATCGGGGCTACCGGGTCATCCATCTCAAGCGCCGCGACGTGCTCGGGATGACGACCTCCCTGTTCCGTGGCGGTCTGACCGGCCAGTTCGGAGCCGTCAGCACCGACGAGATCAAACGGGTGACGTTCCGCATCAACCCGAGCGACTACCTCAGGACGCTGCGCTACCTGGTGGAGGGCGAGGCCGCCATCGACGGGTGGCTGGGGGACCTGGAGGCGAGGTGCTACGACCTCTACTATGAGTCCCTCTTTTCCGGGGCTCCGGGGTCTCCCTTCGCGCCGGCTACCTTCGCCGCGCTGGGGCGGTTCCTCGACCTTTCCATGGACGGGCTCGATCTCACGCCGGCCTACAAGAAGCTGGCACCCCGGTCGATGCGGGACGAGGTCGAGAATCACGACGAACTGATCGCGGCGGTGCGCGCCAGCCCGTGGGGCGACCGCGCCGCCCTCACCGGATGACGGGGACGGGCACAGCCGCACCAGTCTTCTGGCTTTTCGGGCGGTCGGGGGCGGGCAAGACGACGCTGGCGCGCGCGCTGGTGGCGGATCTCCGGGAACGGGGTGTCACGACCATCATGCTCGACGGCGACGACGTGCGCGACGGGCTCTGTGCGGATCTGGGGTTCGCGCCGGCCGCGCGCCGCGAGAACCACCGGCGGATCGCCGAGGTGGCCAGGCTTGCCTCCTTGCAACAAATCTCGGTGGTCG
>CAZKYJ010000750.1:0-3181 GCA_964556355.1 uncultured Verrucomicrobiales bacterium
GCAGTGGCGCAATGCGGCCGCGTAGTCGATACGCAGCGCCGTGAGGTCGATCCCGGGGTGGGCGTTGCCGAGGATGACCGCCGGGTGGGCCGAATCTTGGAAATAGCGCTGGACGGCGGCGGGCGCGCGGAAGAGGACCCAGGCGTCCACCTTATGCTCGTCCACTTGCCGGTCCAGGGTGCGCCGCACTCCCGGTCGCAGGAGGGATGGGTGGGAGACGAGTTGGAGGGTGGCGCCGATGCCCGCGAGCCGCCGACCGAGCTCCCCGTAAAACATCAGGCCGGTCGAGTGCAGCTGTTCGAGGGTCACCGGGCTCAAGAAGGCGACCCGCTGGGTGCGCATCGGCTCCGACCGGGGGCGGGACCGGCGCTTTCGGATCCGCGTCCGCCGCCCGTCCACGTAGAGAAGACCCTCGCGTTTCAGCTGCCCGAGCGCCATGCGGAGGGTGTCGCGGCTCACCTCCATGGCATGGGCTAGACGGCGCTCGGCGGGCAAGGTATCCCCCCACTCGCCGCTCTTGAGCCCCGCGCGAATCCGCTCGATGACGAGTTCGGCGAGGATCGGTTTCTTCAATTTCTCCATCGGCTGTTCGCTCCCATTTGGTCTAGTAATCCTGCCATTAGCGCAGACTTGCGGCAAGCGGCAATACCGGGCCAGTGTGGGTGCCAACACGATCGACTTCTCCGACAACCCCAACAATCCCCAACCCCGTGAAACCCTATCTCGCACTCTCGACCGCCCTGCTTGCCGCCGTCGTCTCGATGCCAACGCTCGACGCCGCTCTCACGCTCCACAGCTCGATGGACAACGCCGATGTCGGTGCGGGAGGGGGCATGGATTCCACGGCGGACGGGCCGTTCCGCATCGGTGATTCGGTCGCCGGCAACGACGGTACGGCGGCGGACAACGCCAGCGGGATGGCCACGGCGACGAACCACGTCACCTCCGGAGCTCTCGGGCAGATCGGCCAGGCCATCTCGTTCGACCGGGCGGGAACGGGCAGCAACCGGGCCGTCAGCTACGGCGACATCTTCGACATCGGCACGGGGGACTTCACGGCCTCGCTCTGGTTCAACGTGGCGAATCCCACCGTCCAGCAGTTCGTCGCCGGCAAGGGCAACCAGGGCTCGGGCGATGTCGGCTGGAGTTTCTTCATCGAGAACAACACCCTTATCACCCGGCTTGGGGGTGGGGGCGCCGGCAACCGCGCGAGCCAGTCGGTCAACATCAGCGGCTTCGCCAACCAGTGGCACCATGTGGCCTTCGTCGTCGACAACACGGCGGGCACCGTGACCGGCTACCTCGACGGTTCGAACGCCGGATTCGTCAGCAGCGGTGGTGGACCGACCTCCAACATGTTCGCCCCCGGCACCGACGTTTCGAACGGGGACTCGCTCCTGCTTGGCATCCGGAGGGACAGCCAGCTCGAATACTCGGGTGAGCTCGACGACTTCGCCCTCTGGGACGAGGCGCTCGACGCCGCCAGTATCGACCAAATTTACCAGAACGGTCTGAATGGCATCGCCGTTCCCGAGCCTTCGATCGCCACATTTCTCCTCGGCGGCCTGATCGCCGTCGTGTTCCGTCGCCGCCGCGGCTGAACCGCGCGGCGACCCCACCCCGCACCTCCGACGCCATGACCCCAATCCCTCGCGCTGCCGCGACGGCGTGTGCCGGCCTACTCGTTGGCTTCGGCACTCTCGTCCCCGCCCCCGCCCAAGGTATCCCCGCCAACGTCCTCGACGGAATCGTCCACTACTCGTCGCTGGACAACGATCGCGTCGGTGCGGGGGCAGGGATGGACTCCTCCGCCGCGGGACCGTTCACCGTCCGCGCCGCCATCGGCAGCGAGGGGACGGCCGGGGGCGATGTCGATGCCACACCCATCGCCACGTCGAGCGAACACGTGACGTCGGGCGCGGCCGGTCAGATCCTCCAAGGGATAGCTTTTCCCGGGATCGACGATGCCGGGGTGCGCTTTCCCGCCATTTCCGCTCCGGGCGCTGATGGATTCTCGGTCGCCCTCTGGTTCAATTTCCGATCGGCGGCCAAAGACGGCTTCTTGGTCGGGAGCGGTAACAGCGGTTCGGGCAACGAAGGGTGGTCGATCTTCTACCAGAACGGCCAGCTCTTTTACCGGCTGAGCGTCGGGGGTGCGGGTGCCGACCAACGCGCATCCGCGAACGCTGCGGTGGCCAACGATTCGCTCTGGCACCACGCCGTCCTCGTCATCGACCCCGCGGCAGGCGAAGTGCGGGGATATCTGGACGGTGCGGAGGTCGCCGGAGTTGGCGGTGGCGGTCCGCCCGATGAGACCTACGTCCCCGATGGCGATGGCATCACCAACGCCGATGCCGTCCTCCTCGCCGCACGGCAGAGCGGCAGCTTCTCCTACCGTGGCGACCTCGACGACTTCGCCGTCTGGAACCGCGTGCTCACGCCATCGGAGATCACCGCCGTCTACGATGCGGGGGTCGCGGGCAACCCGATCGTTTCCAAAACCGACGCCGACATGGACGGCATCCCCGACGACTACGAGAACATGTTTGATTTTCTCGATCCGATGAGGGCCAGCGACGCAGGGCTCGACGAGGACATGGACGGACTGACCAACCTCCGCGAGTACGAGATCGGTACGATCCCTGACGACATCGATTCCGACGACGACAACCTCGAGGACGGTGCCGAGGTCGATACCCATGGCACCAACCCGCTCGTCGCCGACACCGACAGGGACGGGCTCGACGACGACGTCGAAGTGCTCACCACCATGACCTCTCCACTCCTCGCCGACACCGATGGCGACACCCTAACCGACGGGCAGGAGGTCAACGTGACCCTGACAGATCCCCTCGACGCGTTCAGCGACTCGGACCCGTTCGACGACGGCGTGGAAATCGACTCCGGAACCGATCCCAATGACGGGGACGACTTTCCCGTTGTCGCGATCCGGGACGGGCTTTTCGTCTATTTCCCGTTCGACGGTGCGGATCTCTCCGGCGGTGTCGTGGCCGATCGCGCCGCCCACCCGGCCGGCCCGTTCGACGGTGCCCTGGCGAACGGCGGCCCGGCCACCGTTCCCGGACTCTTCGGGGAAGCCGCCGAGTTCGCCGGAGGCGCGAACAACGCCGCCGCCGAGCACGTCAGCCTCGACGCCCACGTCGTGGCTTTGAGCGATCTC
>CAZKYJ010000751.1:0-3180 GCA_964556355.1 uncultured Verrucomicrobiales bacterium
CGGGAAGCCGTCGCTTTCACCGTTGATGACCCGGAATCCGTCGGTGCCGGGGTCTCCGACGAGCGCCCGGCGCCTCTCCAGCGCCCCGCCGACACGCCCCTCCCAGAAGGCGGCGTCGATCGTCACCGGCTTGCCCGAAGCGAGGACGCGGATCGCGATCGGCGAGTCGGCATCGTAGAGGCCGACGGCGAGGAAGCGGTTCTTGTGATCGTAGATGACGCCGAGCTGGCCGGCGTTTCCACCCTCGGCGATCCATTGGACGCTACGGGCGTAGACCCAGGGATGTCCCCCGCGGATCTGGCGCTCGGCGTCGCGGGTGACGCGAACCCGCAGTGGGGAGCCCGCCCTCACTCGAGCCGGATGGTGGCCGAGCGCCCGTGCGCATCGAGGCCTTCGACGGAGGCGAAGGCTTCGACCACCGGTGCGGACCGGGCGAGCGCATCGCGGTCGATCCGCACGATCGAGGTGCGGCGTTGGAACATGTCGGCGGTGAGACCCGGGAACGACTTGCCGGCTCCGCCGGTCGGCAGCGTGTGGCTCGGCCCGGCGAGGAAGTCCCCGACGGCGACGGGAGCAAAGCTCCCGATGAAAATGGCACCCGCCGTGCGGATTCGCGGCAGGATCGCCGCCTCGTCTTCCACCACGAGCGAGAGGTGCTCGGGGGCGTAGGCGTTGCAGATCTCAACCCCTTGATCGAGCGACCCGACCAACACCAGCCGGCAGCCATTCTCGAGGACTTTCGTGATCTGCGGAGCACGCGACAGGCTGTCCGCTTGGGAATCGACTTCCGACTGGACCTCCGCGAGGAGCGCGGACGAATCGGTGACGAACACGACGTCACTGTCGCCGCCGTGCTCGGCCTGGGCGAGCAGGTCGGCGGCGATGTAACGGGCGTTGGCCGAGGCATCGGCCAGCACGAGGATCTCGCTCGGTCCGGGGAGGAGATCGACGGACACCGCCCCGAAAAGCTGGCGCTTGGCCTCGACGACAAACGGGTTGCCGGGGCCGAAGACTTTGGCGACCGGGCGGATGGTCGCCGTGCCGAGCGCCATGGCGGCGATGGCGTGGGCGCCGCCGACCTTGTAGATCTCCGTGGCCCCCGCACGTTCGAGGGCGTGAAGCAGCGCGGGGTTGATCTCGCCGACTGGCGAGCACGGGGTGCAGGCGACGATCTCGGGCACGCCCGCCGCAGCGGCCAGAGTCACCGTCATCACCGCGGTCGAGACGAGCGGGGCGCTCCCGCCGGGAACGTAGATTCCCACCCTTTCGAACGGGTGGAAGACCTCGCCGACCGTCGCGCCCTGGGCGTTCTCCATGCTCCAGTCCCGCCGCAGGCTGCGCTCGGCGAAGCTGCGGACGTTCGTGTGCGAGAGCGCGATCATCGCTTTCACGTCGTCGCCCACCGCGGCGTCTGCCTCCTCGAGCTCGCCCGGCGCCACCGCGACCGTCGAGGCACCGAGTACCACGTTATCGAAACGCTTGGCGAACTCGAATAGCGCGGCGTCGCCCCGCTCGCGGACGGCCGTGATGATCTCGGCAACGGCCGACCGCACCGAATCGGACGGTTCGGCACGACGGTCGAATTCTTTGAGAACCTCGGAAAAGTCGGATGGCTGGGAGCGGATAACGCGCATGGCTGCGGATAGAAGGACGGCACGGGGAGCTTCGCCACTCAAATCTTCAGGGGAAGACGCTCCGTGCTCCGCCCCCGGAGATCCGAGTGGAAAATCTCAGCAGTCCATCCCTGTGCGTGGCGCGCGGGAACGCGCGTCCCCCCCGCCGGCCGGGATCACCCCTCCCCGCTGGCGGCCAAGGCGTCGAACACCGCCTTCGAGAGTCGCTCGACGGTGTAGGGCTTCGGGAGGATGCCCACGTAGCCGCGTTCTTTGTGACTGGCGAGCGCCTCGTCATCAAAGTAGCCGCTGGAGGCGATGGTGCGGACGTTTTTATCGACTTTGAGGAGTTCGGCGAGGGTGTCCATGCCGCTCATCCCGCCGGGGAGGGTCATGTCGAGGAGGACGACGGAGACCGGGCGCCCCTCTTTCCGGCGGTCGCGGTAGATCTGCAGCGCCTCCTCACCGTCGCGGGCGGAGAGGGCGTCATAGCCGAGCTTCTTGATGATCGCCGTGGCAACGGTGCGGATGCTGTTCTGGTCATCGACGACGAGGACGGTGCCCTCGCCCTCGATGACCGACTCGCCGTCACCGGCGCTGGCGCCGTCGACGGGACGGTCGCAGGCGGGCAGGTAGACGCGGAACTCGGTCCCGACATCGACGGTCGACCGGACGGTGATCTCGCCACCATGGTCGCGGACGATCGCCCGGCACATGGCGAGCCCGATCCCGCTACCGGTCTCTTTGGTGGTAAAGAAAGTGAGAAAAATATTCTCGAGATCGTCCTCGGGGATGCCGCAGCCTTTGTCGCGGACGGTGATCTCGAGGTAGCGACCGTGATCGATGCCCGGGACGAGGAGGTCATGGTCTTCACCCAGCCGGACGTTCTCGACGCTGGCCTGAACGACCCCGCCTTCGGGCATGGCCTGGATGGCGTTGATGAGGAGATTGCCCACCACCTGCGAGATCTGGGTACTATCGATTTCGGCGGCCCAGAGGTCGTCGCTCAACGAGAGGTCACAGCGGACGCTGGCACCGAGGGTGGCGAGACTGGCGGCCTCGGAGATCAGGCGGCCGACGTCGGCCACCTCTTTGCGGTGGACTTTCTCGCAGCGGGCGAAGTCGAGGATCTGCCGGGCGAGCCCCCGCGCCTCGTCGGCGGCACGCTTGGCCTCGTCGATCCGGGAGCGCAGCGCCGAACCGGGCTCGGCATCGAGCTTGGCCAGCGAGAGGTTGGCGATGATCGGGGTGAGGACGTTGTTGAAATCGTGGGCGATCCCGCTGGCGATGAACGCGAGGGATTCCGTCTTGCTCTGCTCGGCGATGGTCGCGTCGGTCACGTCGACCTCCTCGTCGTCTTCCACCAGAACCTTGGCGGGCTCGGGGGCCTCTGCGGGCACCATCCGCTCGGCAAAAGTGAACGTGTAGTTGAGCGGTTCGCCGTCGGTCGAGACGAGCCCGCTCACCTTCCAGCGGCAGGGGAGCGGCTCGCGGTCGCCCGAGCGGACGAGGTCGGCGAGGATCTGGTAGGTCTTGCCGGAATCCGCGACGACAGGAAGCCTGGACA
>CAZKYJ010000752.1:0-3176 GCA_964556355.1 uncultured Verrucomicrobiales bacterium
GGTACTCCAGGACGCTGCGGCGGCCAGCGAGTGGGCGGACACCATAGGTCCCGCCGACCGGACGGCGGCCTCGGCGGCGATGGCCGAGGCGCTGGCCGAAATCGATCCTGAGGGCGCGGCAAACTTTCTCTCCGGGCTCCCGAATTCGGAACGGACGGCCGACCTGATGGAGGGGCTGGCGCACCGTTGGGCGCGGACGGATGCGGAGGCGGCGCTCGGCTGGGCGCTCGGCCAACAGGGTGGTGCCCGACGCCGGGCGCTGGAGGGAGCGGCGCGCGCGTGGGCGGCGGAGAGACCTGCGGACGCCGCGACCTTCGCCCTCGCGCTGGAGGATCCGGGAGAGCGCCGGACCGTAATCAACGCCGTCGCCGGCCGGTGGGCCGATGTGGCCGTGGGCGATGCCGTGGCCTGGGCGGCGGCCCTGCCGCACGAACTCCGGGAGCCGGCGCTCTCCGGCATCTTCGATCGGCTAAGCGATCGCGACCCGAGAATGGCGGCCGAAATCTACGGATCGTTTGGCACGGGGAGTGCGGAGCTGCCCCTCGCGCACATGGCGGGCGAAATCACCGAACGCTGGGGTGAGATCGAACCCTCGGCGGCCGCCTCTTGGGCAGCGTCGCTGGCCGAAGGCGAGGCGCGTGAGTTCGCCATCCGGGGCGCGGCACACCGGTGGGTGCGCGCGGACGCGTTCGCTGCCTCGCAGTGGATCAGCCGGCTCCCCGAGGGCCGGGCGCGCGACGAGGCGGCAGGCGCCCTGGCGGAACACATCGCCCCGAGCGACCCTGAGGCCGCCTTCCGGTGGACGATGACCATCGAGGATCGCGAGCACCAGACCGATCTCCTCCACCACGTGGTCGAGCAGTGGAACCACTCCGACCCGGCGGCCGCCCACCGGGCCCTGGCCGGCGCCCAACTGACCGCTGCTCAGCGGGAGGAGTTTGTCGAAGTGGCGGAACCGTAGCGACGGCGCTTCCGATCGAAGGAGCGCCGTCCCGCCGTCGGCCAGAGCCGTGGCAAGGTGGAGTTCGGCGTCGCTGGCGGCGATCCGGCGAAGGGACGGAGTTTCGCGAGCTTTTTGAGATCGCGGTGCCGGGCACAACCATCGCTAGCGTGCCCCGTCACACAATGCCGCGAGCCAGTACTCCAACCGTCGCGCGCTCCGGGAGCTTGCGAGGCGGGTTTGGAACGAGCGCTCGGGATCGAGCGGGAGCTCGACCTCCCACTGGTTGGCAGCGGCCTCGACGGTGGCGCCGACCGCCCGCATCCAGTTGGCCAAACGGGTATTCTCCAGCAACGCCACCGCCCGAAACCGGGCGATGCCCCGCGCCCGCGCCTCCAGCCAGAGCTTGGCGAGCAGGAGCGTCCCGATCCCATGGCGCTGGGCATCGTCCATGACCGTGACAGCAAACTCCGCTGCATCCGGCTCGTCCGGAAAGCGCCAGAAAGAAGCGCCACCCACCGCCTGCGGATCGTCGTCGCCCAAGAAGCACCACGCCACGTGGTCAACCCCGTCCGCGTTCGTCAGCTTGTCCAGGAGAAAAGTGCTCAGCCGCGGCGGCGCGCTCCAGAACCGGTGCCGGCGCGAGCGCTCGGAAAGCTCTCCGTAGAGCCGCTCGACGTCGGCTCGGTCGGATGGCTCGATGGGGCGCAGGAGGCCGGCGAGGCCAGATTCGAGTTGCACGTGCACGGCGGAACGGTCGGAATAGTTTGGAGGACGTCGGCGGTGCGCGCGGGTTGCTTCTTGGAAACCGACCTCACGGGCACTACGCTACTCGCCTTCGCCCCCGCCGCCAGCGCCCTCGCTACCCTCCTGGCAGCATGCTCACCTCGTCCACCTTGCCCCTCCCATCGAAGCGAATGCTGAGCTGTCTCGCCCCCCCGCGGTCGAAGCGCACCGGCAGCTCGACCCACCTTGTCGGCCTACGGCTTGAGCGCAGAACGACGCCCCGGCCTGCGACGTCAAGCTCCCCGTAGCTCTTCCACCAATCGACGAGTTCCGCAGCCGTCCACCGTCGGCGCACCTGGGGCGAGATCAGACGATCGACCGCCGGGTGGTCTCCCGCCTGCAGTCGCCCGACGAAGTAGCTCGCGCGGCGGAGCAGCGCCGCATCGGTGAGCTCGCCGGCGGCATCGGTCTCGTGCTCGGCGGGGGCGATCCGCGCCAGAACATGCCCCCCGAGATAGAAGGTCGCCGCCGGGTAGCCCGAGTCTTCGCGCCATGAGATCTCGCCTGCCTGGTGGAAAGCGAGCGCCTGAAGGGGTAGCGAATCGCCCTCCGGTTGCACTACCTGCACCGGCAGCTGGACGCGTTCGGCCCCGACAATCCAACCGTCACTCGCCACCACCATCCGCGCCACCGTCTTGTCGCTACCGAACATTTTCATCTGGTGTTCGGTGAAGGCCTGCGCCTCGAACTGGCCGTCGGGCGATACCGCATGGCCGACCGCGCCGACCCGACGCGGCTGCTCCGCATAGATGACCCCACCCACGACCAGCGCACAGAGGAGGACCGCCGCGAAAAACCCGAAGCCGATCCTGCGAAGGCGGCGCTCGATGACCGTGCGGTCGGCGTGCTCGACCGCGCGCGGCACGAGCATAGCGATCGCGATGGACAGCGCCATCACGACGATCTGGCCGACCATTCCCCAACCGAAAAGCGAATCCGCCCACGGCAAGAAGACGTCCACCGCCTCGGGGGAGCGCGCGGTCGATGAGAGCAGGTGCTCGCCGACGGCCTGGCTGCCGGCCGCATAGTAGCCGACCGCCAAGCCGCCGACCGCCAAGAACCCAGCCGCCAGCCCCCCGATCGCCAGCACGAGCCCGAGAGAAAGCCCGGCGAAGGTGACCAGACCGAGCGCCAGGCCGCCGAAGCCCACGGCGCCGACCGCCACTCCTCCGAAAGCGAACCCGCCGACCGCAACCCCGCCGAGCGCGACGCCGCCGACCGCCACGTCACCGATGGCGATGACGCCTTTGGCCGTCCGGCGCTGCCAGCGCCCCCCGGTCGCCACATGGAGCAGCGGCCAACCGAAGAGCGAACGCCGGGACTTGTAGTCGACCCCATCCCACCGGGGCCTCGCCCGGATGCCGACCGCCGGTGCATCCGCCACCACCGTTTCGACGAATGTGCGGAACTCCTGCGCCGTCTGGAAACGGAGCTCCGGCGCTTCCGCGAG
>CAZKYJ010000753.1:0-3176 GCA_964556355.1 uncultured Verrucomicrobiales bacterium
AGCGACTACTCTACGGATGGCGGGCGGAGCTGGGCCGCGGTGGTCGATGACTGGCGAATTCTCCGGCGGGGCGTCGAGCCCACCGATTTCTGGAGCCAGAGCTTCACCTACGGGCACGTCGAGATTCCCGCGGTGGAAGGACCCGTGTCCGTGCGGTTTTCCAACGATGGCGGCAAGCGGTACCGCCGCGTCGAAGCCCATGTAGCCTACGCCATCGATCGTCTTGACGCCGCGACGGTGACCTTCGCATGGAGCAACGGAGATAGCCCCGAGACCCGTAGTTCGAGCCACCGGTTCGATGGCGTGGCCGGGGAGGAGCAATCATGGCGGTTCGATCCGGGGGAAGATGTCAGGACGCGTTGGGTCGAGATCGCGGGGGACTAGGGTGGGGGCTGGATTCTCTGGCGATCGCATGCGGAACCTGATCTCCAAAAGTGGCGTTGCCGCGCGTTATGGCGTCACATGTTCATCATGAATCGCCCACTTCTCATCCTGGCGCTCCTCCTGACCGGGGGGCTGGCGCCGGCTGCCCCTGAAAAACCCAACGTCCTGTTCATCGCGGTCGATGACCTCAACGATTGGATCGGATGCCTGGGAGGGCACCCCCAGGCGCTGACGCCGAATATCGACCGGCTCGCCGCGCGGGGGACGCTCTTTGCCAACGCGCATTGCGCGGCTCCGGCTTGCAACCCGTCGAGGGCGGCGGTGTTCAGCGGGCTCATGCCGGACGAGACCGGCGTCTGGTCGAATAGTAGCACTTCCATCGGCAAGGCACGGCCCGACCTCAAGCTCCTTCCCGAATCGTTTGCCGCGGCCGGCTACCGCACGGCGGGTACGGGAAAAATGCTCCACCAATCGGCCAAAGCCATTTTTGGCGACTACTATTCGACGGGGCAACGGTGGAGTCCGCTGACCAAGGAAGCGGTTCGCTACACGGCTGACGAGCTTCCCTCCAAGGGGACCGACGACCCGCGCCAGGTGGCGATGCACCGCGGGAAGTCCTACGTCCTACCCCTCAACCGGATGCCCTCCGACCGGAATCCCGCCAATGACGGCGGCGAATCGTTCGACTGGGGGCCGTGGGAGCTACCGGACTCCGAGTTTGGCGATACGTTGATCACCGACTGGGCGATTGGCAAGATCGAGGAGGCCGGCGACGCGCCGTTGTTCTTGGGAGTGGGCTACTACCGTCCGCACATCCCGTTGTGGGCACCGAAGCGCTTCTTTGATCGGTTCGCTGCCGACCCCGGGAGGCTCCCGATCACGAACCCGGACGATCTCGATGATCTGAGCGAGACGGGCAAGGCGTGGGCGCTCGAAGCGTTCACCGCGGGGAGCCATTCCACCGTCGTCGAACACGGCGAGTGGCAGGCGGCCATCGAGGCCTACCTCGCGTGTACGACCTACATCGATCACGAGATCGGCCGTCTGCTCGACGGGCTGGACGCCTCCCCGTATGCCGACAACACGGTTATCGTGCTCTGGTCGGACCACGGCTGGCACCTGGGGGAGAAAGAGCACTGGGGAAAATGGACGGGATGGGAGCGCTCGACGCGGGTTCCCCTGATCATCGTGCCGCCGAAGTCGGCGTCGGAAACGTTTGCCACCGCCGGGTCCCTCTGCGACCAGCCGGTTGGGCTGATCGATCTGTACCCCACCCTGGCCGCCCTCTGCGGCGTCGAGCCACCGGCCAACTTGGCGGGCGAGTCGCTGGTTCCGCTCCTCAGGGATCCCGAGCAGGTCACCGGCCGAAATCTGGTCACCCTGTTCGATAAGGGTAACGTATCGGTGAGGGATCGGCACTGGCGCTACATCCGCTATGGCGATGGATCCGAGGAACTCTACAACCTGGTGACCGACCCCCACGAGTGGCACAACGTCGCCGGCCGCACCGAGAATCGGGAGCGGCTGGCAGCGATGCGCGCCGTGTGGTGAGACCGCTGGAACGGCCACGGAAGAACACCCGACCCATCCTCCGGCCGGCTCCGAACCCTCGGGTTCGAGCGATTCGGTTTTCGCGTTGCCGCTACGACGCAGTCTCTAACCGGGGAGCGCCCCGGGGGGGCGGGAATCGCTCAGTTGCCCGCAACGACCTCGATACCGGGGATGGCCTCTTTCAGCTTGGCGATGCCTCCTTGGGTGGTGCTCGTCTCCCAGAGGTAGATCTTTTGCAGGTTCTCCAGTACGGCGAGGCTTTCGAGACCCTTGTCGCTCACCTGGGTCCCGTAGAGGTTCAGCATCTCGAGGTTCTTGATCTTCGCAATGTGTTCCACCCCTTTGTCACTGATGCTGGTGAGGTTGAGCTCAAGCTTGCGAAGGTTCGGGAAATTGGCGATCGGGACGAGGTCGTCGTCAGTGATTTCCGTGCGCGTGAGGTCGAGGTAGTAGACGTTCTCCGCGATAGGAACGAGGTCCTCCAAGGTGAATCGGGTGCCGTTCGGGACGTGGGAGTAATCGACTTTGATGAGCGATGCATTGTTGGACATCCCACGGAATTGCACCTCCCGCTGCTCCAGCGTCTGCACGACGGCAGGGTTGGCGGGGGGGATGTCCTGGGCGAGCTGGTCGACGAGGTAGGTGGCGCTGCCCGCGTTGTTGACGGCGGCGATGGAAGACGAAGCGTTGGCATCGAGGTGGGCACCCGCCAAGATCCATTTCCGGAGGATCTCCGTTTCCGCCTTGCTCAGCGTGTCGCCTTTGGCGGGCATCACGTCCGGGTCGTTCGGGGAAAGGATCGTCGAGGTGTAGAGCTCGCTGGAATCCGGCGAACCGGCGACGATCACGTTGCCCTCGCGGATGGCTTCCGGGGTGTGGAGGCGGAGTCCCCCTTTGTCCTTGTCGGAACCGTGGCAGCTGTAGCAATGCCTGCTGAGGATCGGGCGGACGCTGGCGTTGTAGAACCGTCCGCCGTCGTTCGGCTGGATCATCGAGGTGGTGGCCACCGGTTCGGTGGGTTCGGGGCTGGCCGGCTCCGGGGTCTCGTCCGCCATGGCGACCTCTTCCGGGGTCTCGTCCGCCATGGCGACCTCGGGCGTCTCCCCGGGGACGTCGTCCGAAGCCATGTCGGTCATATCGCTCATCGGGGAGTCCATGGAAGCGTCCATCGAGGAGTCCATGCCCGCATCGTCCATGCCGGGATCGTCGATCATGGCCATCATCCCGGCATCCATGGGCGC
>CAZKYJ010000754.1:0-3173 GCA_964556355.1 uncultured Verrucomicrobiales bacterium
AGATCGACCGCGTGCTTGTCGATACCCACCTGGCGCGCGAGCTCGCCCGTCTCCGTGCGAGTCGGGCGCGCGTCCTCGAGGCGGCGGAGTACCTGCCGTTCCTCGAACCGGTAGTCGCACTCCTCGAATCGCGCCGTCGCGTGGAGCGCCCCGGGGGGAGGGCCCTGGCGGATGCACTTTCCGCGATCGTCGCCTCGATCGAGGTGGCGAAGGAGGCGGCGGAGGAAAGGCTGGCCGGCTGGGGAGGGGCGGGAGCGGTGCCCGAGGCACACCGTGTCTTGGCCGAGCGTGCCCGGAAGCTCGTCGGAACCGTGCGCGGTGACCTCCGGGACTGGGCGGACTTCTATCGTGGCTACGATCCGTCGACCACCTGGTGGATCGACGCGCCCGCCGGGGAGCTCGACCGCGCGCTGGAGGGCTATGCCACGTTTCTTCGCGGCGAGGTGCTCGGGGTGGGGGACGGCGACGGGGACCCGATCGTCGGGAATCCCATCGGCGCGGAGGCGTTGGAACGGGAGTTGGCGGCGGAGTTGATCGCCTACTCGGCTTCGGAGCTCATCGAGATCGCGGAAAAAGAGTTTGCCTGGTGCGAGGCGGAGCGGGTGCGGGCAGCGCAGGAGATGGGCCTGGACGAGGACTGGCGGGCGGCGCTGGAGCGGACGAAGGACGCCGTCGTGGCCCCCGGCGAACAGCCCTATCTTGTCAAGGAGCTGGTCCTGGAGGCGATCGCTTATATGAAGGAGCATGACCTCGTCACGATCCCGCCTATCTGCGAGGAGAACTGGGAGCTGATCATGATGACCCCGGAGCGCCAGGAGGTGAACGCCTACCTCACCGGCGGCCAGACGGTTTCCGTCTCCTACCCGACGGCGGGCATGGACCACGCCGACAAGCTCATGAGCATGCGCGGCAACAACCGGCATTTTTCGCGGGCGGTCGTCCACCACGAGATCATCCCCGGCCACCACCTCCAGCTTTTCATGGCGGAACGCCACCGCCCCTACCGCGCGCTTTTCCGGACGCCGTTTCTCGTGGAGGGCTGGGCGCTCTACTGGGAGCGCCGGCTGTGGGACATGGGGTTCTTCGAGTCACCCGAGGACAGGACGGGGGCGCTCTTCTGGCGGTCGCACCGCTGCGCGCGAATCATCTTTTCGCTCCGCTACCACCGCGGCGAGATGACCGCGCAGGAAGCGATCGATTTTCTCGTCGACCGGGTCGGCCACGAGCGCCGCAATGCCACTGCCGAGGTGCGGCGCTCGGTGGGCGACCGCTACCCGCCGCTCTACCAGGCTGCCTACATGCTGGGCGGATTGCAAATCGAGGCCTTGGAGAAGGAGCTCGTCGGCGGGGGCAAGATGGGGGCAAAAGAGTTCCATGACGCGGTGCTCAAGGAGAACGCCATCCCCATCGAACTCATCCGTGCGGCGCTGACTGGCCAGGACGTCGGCGACGATTATCGGCCAACGTGGCGATTCTACCCTGAGCCCTAACCGAATGCCCAGCTCGTTTTCATGCAATTCTCCATCGTCTTCCTCAAGAACTTGATCACGGGAGTAGGTCACGCCTCGCCCATCCTCGGGATGCTCTGCAGCGCGATCTTCGCCATCGGCCTCTGGGTGGGGAAACGGGAACGGTGGTCGCGATTCGACTCCATCTACTGGGCGCTCATCACCGCAGCGACGGTCGGGTATGGCGACATGAGACCCACCAGGCGACCGACCAAAATCGCCTCGATCGTTATCGCATTCATCGGGCTTATCTTTACCGGAATCGTCATCGCCATTGCTGTCGAGTCCGCACGCCGGGCGCTTTTGAACTCGATCTGAGAACTGCCGGCTTGGAAATCTCTGGCGACCATGCGACGATCAGGATCATACCGGAGACCAAGAACGCTGAACACCGTGAAACCTGTCATCCTCCTCGCCCTGGCCGTAGCCGCGGCTGCCTCCTGCAAGAAAGCGGCCGACCCGGTCGCTCCTCCCCCCGCTCCCGTCACCGTGGCCGCCCCCGTCAGCCGGGAGCTCGTCGTCTACCGCGATTTCCCGGCCACTCTCGCCGCCCTCAATAAGATCGAGATCAACGCCCGCGTTTTTGGTGTTCTCGAGCAAGCCACTTTCACCGAAGGTGGCCCGGTGGAGGCGGGGGCGCCGCTTTTCGAGATCGAACGCGCGCCCTACGAGCTGGCGGTGGCGGCGGCGCAGGCCGATCTCGAGCGTGCCGAGGCGGCCGAACTGCTCGCCGAACAGCGCAAGACACGGTTCAGTGGGGCCGATGGTGCGATTTCCAAGCTCGATGTGGAAGAGGCCGTCGCCGGCCTCGCCCAGGCCACCGCCTCGGTCAATCAGGCGAGAGCGGAACTGGAGAATGCCAGGCTCGAGCTCGGCTACACCAAAATCGTCGCTCCGGTGTCGGGGAGGATGTCCCGGGTGCTGGTCGATGTCGGCAACCTCGTCGGCGGGAGCCAGCCGACGCACCTGGCGACGATCGTGGACGACTCCCAGATCTACGCCTATTTCGATGTTCCCGAGCGCGCCCTCATCGCCTTCTACGACCGCCGCGGCGAGTCCGAGACCGGGGTCGAACACCTCGATGAGAAGGCCGTGCGCCTCACCTTGGCCGACGGCCGCACCTACGAGGAAACCGGGAAGATCGATTTTCTCGACAACCAAGTCGACCCGGGCAGCCGCACGGCGCAGGCGCGCGCGGTCTTCCCCAATCCCCAGGGGAAGCTCTCGCCCGGACTCTACGGGCTCGTGGGTTTTCCGGCCGGCCCGGACCCGGGCGATCCCACCGTGACGACCGCGCTCCTCGTCCCCTCGGTCGCGGTGCTCCGAGACCTCGGCGGCGACTTCGTTTGGGTCGTGGACGACAGCAACACCGTCCGCCGCACCCCGGTAGAAGCCGGGGCATCTGTCGAAAAAACCCCGGATGATCCGGAACGCCCGCGAGAGCGGGAGACGGTCATCCTCCGCGGTCTCGAGGGATCAGAACGGATCATCGTGGCCGGCCTCCAGCGCGCCCGCGACGGGGCGGTCGTCGCCCCGCAACCCGTCGAGGAACCCGCCAGCTAGCGCACGATGTTCAGCCTCTTCTTCATCCGGCGGCCGGTATTCGCCGCGGTCATTTCGATTGTCATCGTCGTCGTCGGCCTGGTGGCGCTCGTCAAGATGCCC
>CAZKYJ010000755.1:0-3163 GCA_964556355.1 uncultured Verrucomicrobiales bacterium
AGTATACCGACACCATCAACGACATCGACCAGTACGCCGACGCCATCCTCGACTACGCCCTGGCGGGGGACGTCTCGGTGGAGACCGCCCCCGGCTTGGCGACCGTTGCCTACCGCCGGCGTCGCGGGGCCGACGACGTATCGGTCCGGGTGCAGACGTCTCCTGACCTGGCGAGCTGGACCCTTCTTCCGGACGAGGCCTTATCCTCGATCGTGCTCGCGCCCGACGGCGGGAGCGACCTGCGCACCTACTCGCTCGATCCCAGTTTCTCGGAGCGGTTCGTCCAGGTGGTCATCGGGCACGACTAAGCCCTTGGCGCTCCCCGCGGCGTCGCGCGCTCCCCATAGATTTTCCCGGACCGGCGCCCATCCTCCAGGACGACCTCCGCTCGGCCCGGCGACCAGGAACCATAAAACGTCACACCGATGAAAGGTCCCTCCCTTCCCCGATGCCCCTCGCCCCCGAGGCATCGGGGCGCCCCCGCCAGGAGTACGGAGACAGCAGCTGGGGACGGGGGGCGGAAATGGCGACCCGTAGGACATCCTACGGGTCGATCTCGCCAGTGCTCACCAGATGTCGTCGAAACGGTCATCGTCGATGAACTCGCCCGGTTGCTCGGGAGCCGGGGCCTCGGGCACTTGCGGTTCTTCGAGTGCCGCCAGGATCCGGCTGGCGAGCACCTCGTAGTTGCCGTCGAAGTCGCTCCCGCCCGGCAGGAAGTGACGCCGGGCCAGTGACTCGGGAACGAGTTGCCCGAGCCCTTTCGTTTCGTCCTCGCCCGTGAAGCAGGATATCCGCATGTCCGCGAGATCGTTGATCGCCGGGAGCACGGCCTGGCCTTTGCTTTCGGGAACCGGGAACCCCAGCCAGCCGAGCCATCGGAAGCGCAGTTCGACCCGCCGTGGCAAGCTGATCAAGACGAGGTGTTGCACGCGTTCCCTCACGGCCTCCGGCAATGCCCTCCCCACCACCGGCCAAACCCCAGCCCCGAAGCGGTGGCCGACGAGGATAATTCTCTCACCGCCCCAGACCTCACGGGTAGCCGCGATGAGGTGGGCGAGTTCGCCCGCGACGCAACCCGGAGATCTCGAGTTTTTAAAGTAGCGCTTCGAATCGATTCCGACCACCGGGATGCCCGCTTCCTGCAGGCGGGCGGCCACGGTATCGGCCAGCCGCCCCCAGCCCCGGACTCCCGAAAAGAAGACGGCGAACGCCTCGCATTTCGCCCCTCCGTCGAGCGGATAGCTGTGGGTCGCGTCATCCATGTCATCCATCGAATCCGAAATCGCCCCGCCGGGTTCCTGTGGGTCATTCGCAGCGTCCATCCCGCTGCTCCCCTATCCACGAAAGACACGGCGGTCAATCGGGCGCCGGAAGAACGGGGGCGCGATCGACGCTCCCTCGCACGCCCGATGGAAACGTAAGGTCGCGGCGCCGCAGGGCGTAGGTCACCGACCGTCATGAACATTCTCCGCCACATCTTAGCCGCCCTCGTCGTCGCGCTCACCGCCGCCTCCCCGGCGATCGCGGCCGATCGCCCGAACGTCCTCTGGATCTACCTCGAGGACGTGAGCGGCTGGTTCAGCTGCTACGGGGACACCGTCATTGAGACCCCCCACATCGACGGCCTGGCGGCATCCGGGGCGCGCTTCGACCGGTTCTACACGCCTGCGGGTGTGTGCTCGGCGACCCGCTCGGCCATCATCACCGGGATGATGCAGACGACGATTGGAGCACACAACCACCGGAGCTGCCGCCCGGATTTCCGGGGCAAGTCGATGGGCGAGAAATACGACCGCAACGTCCTCCCCGGCGACGTCACGCCACTGCCGATCCACTTGCGGGAGGCGGGCTACTTCACCTTCAACGAGGGAGGAAAAGACGACTACAACTTCGAGTTCGATCCGGACGCGTTCTACGACTTCCTCGGGAACCGGAGCTGGTGGGCCGAGCACTTCGTCAGCGGCGACGCGCTGGCCGGCCGGAAAGAAGGCCAGCCATGGTTCGGCCAGGTGCAGCTGAAGGGGGGCAAGCTCGGCAAAAAAGCGAAAACGGTGACCGACCGGGCGGCCGTCCCCGTGCCGCCCTACTACCCCGACGTCCCGCTGGTGCGCGAGGAGATCGCCCACCACTACGACTGCCTGCTCGAGACGGACCGTCAGGTCGGCCTCGTCCTGGCGGCGCTGGCGGACCAGGGGTTCGCGGAGAACACGCTGGTCGTCCTTTTTTCCGATCACGGCTACAAGCTGCACCGGCACAAGCAGTTGCTCTACGAGGGGGGGATTCACATGCCGCTCATCGTCTCCGGCCCGGGGATCGCGGCGGGAGATGTGCGGGACGACCTCGTGAGCGGGATCGACCTGGCGGCGGCCTCGCTGGCCGCCGCGGGTCTGCCCGTGCCCTCGAAGATGGAAGGGCGTGACTTTCTCGCCGACGACTACGCGCCCCGCGAGTTCGTCGTGGCCGCCCGCGACCGCTGCGACCAGACGATCGAGAAGATCCGGGCCGTGGTGACGCCCCGCTACAAATACCTGCGAAACTACCTGACCGACCGGCCCTACATGCAGCCGACCTACAAAGACGGTTGGGAGGTATCGAAGATGTTCCGTAAGATGACGGCCGCCGGTGAGATGGACGGGATTCAGCTTTTGTTCTTCGGACAGGACCGGGTGCCCGAGGAGTTCTACGACCTGGCGAACGATCCCCACGAGATCCGCAACTTGGCCGATGACCCCGGTTCCGCCGCCGCCCTCGCCCATCACCGGGAACTGCTGGCCGGGTGGATCGAAGCCACCGGCGACCAGGGGCAGGCACCGGAATCCGACATCGGGCTGCTCTGCGCGATGAAGCGCTGGGGCGAGCTCTGTGTGAACCCGGAGTACGAACGCGTCCGTCCAGCCTACCAGGCGTGGCTGGAGCAACAGACGGCGGCGAAGAACAAGCAGTAGCGCACGGCTCGGTCGCAGGCGCGGACGAGCCTCCCCAGCGGAAAGGGCGGTGCCCGCCGACCGCCAATCGTGCCCGAAGGGGATGGACAGCGAATCTGTCCGACGCGAGCTTGGCAAATGAAACGCCTCGCCACGCTCGCCTTCTCCGTCGCGGTCGCAACAGGTGACGCGAGACCCCAGGGACCGGGAAACGTCGGGGATCCCTCGCTGGTGAC
>CAZKYJ010000756.1:0-3161 GCA_964556355.1 uncultured Verrucomicrobiales bacterium
CGAGCTGCAAACCGATGGGTCGGCAGCGCGGGCGCTGGCCGCGGCGGAGCGTTCGCTGAATGCGGCCAAGGCAGTGCTGGCCGCCCGGCAGTCTCAGCTGGAAGCGGCGGAGAAACGCGTGGACGAGGAGCTGGAAAAGTCCCGCAAGGCCGCGGCGTCCGCCTCGCTGGCGGAGGCCGATTTTCGCGCCAAACAGAGGGCATCGATCGCGGCGGAGGAGGCGCAGGATCGGGCCGAGCGTGTGGCTGTCGCGAAGGAGGCGGCGGAGCATGGCGAACTCGGGAAGGCGAAAGAGGCGTTGAAGGCACTCGTTGAAGCGGCCGAAAAGCGCCGGTCGGAGCTCGCGGCAGCCGAGCGCTCCCGAGTGGGTGCAGACAGGAATCGCGAGCTCGCCTTGCGGCTGAGCAAGCGCGCGGGCGAGACACGGGCCTCCGCGGTGGATGCTCTCGCCGTCGCCGGGGCGATCGTGCAAGCCGAGGAGGCGCGCCTTGCCGAATCAAAGCAGGCGGCGGAGGCCGCCAGAGGAGGGGCGAAATTTCTCGCGGTGGCGTTTTCTCCGGATGGCAATCGCCTTGTCGCCGGAGCGGAGGACGGGCATCTCTTCGCCTGGGGCGCGCGCCATGGCCTGCAGATCGGCGAAATCGCCAAGCACGCGGAAGCGGTCCGCCACCTGCGGTTCTTGGAAGAGGACAATCTGCTCGCCGCCGGGGACGGGCAGGTCGAGCGGGTCTGGGAATCCCGACCGGCCTGGACATTGACGCGGACGATCGGCGATGGCCAAGATCCCGCTATCTTCGCGGGCCGGGTCTCGGGCCTCGCCTTCAGCCCCGATGGCGAAACGGTCGTCACAGGTGGGGGCGTCCCGTCCCGCTCGGGCGATCTCAAGCTTTTCAACCTGCGCGACGGTGCCCTCCACAACGAAATCAACGACGCCCACAGCGATACTATTGTCGACGTCGCCGTATCGCCCGACGGCAAGTCGATCGCCACGGCTGGCATGGATCGGGTCGCCCGCGTTTTCTCGATGCGCGACGCGAAGGTCGTCGGAACGTTCGAGGGCCACGGCGGCCACGTTCTGGGGGTGTCATGGCGCGATGATGGCCGGGTGCTCGCCACAGCGGGGGCGGACAAGAAGGCGAAGCTCTGGGACTTCGAGGCGGCGAAGCTCATCAAGAACGTCGAGGGATTCGGCAACGAGGTCACCGGGATAAAGTTTGTCGGCCTCGGCGAGGATCTCGTCACCAGTAGCGGTGACCAGAACGTGCGGTTCGGGAGTGCCCAGCTGGCGGATCCGGAAAAGTGCTTCCTCTATTCGGTCGCCGCGAGCCCCGATGGGCGCATCATCGCCGCGGGCGGCGACGACGGGACTCTGCGCGTCTGGAACGGCCGGGACAAATCCAACCTGTTCCGCTTCGCCCCCTAGCAAACTCAAGCAAAAAACGGTAAACCAATCCCATGCAACGAAGCGATACCCGACGCCGGATCCTCACACGGCGCGACGCCCTTCGGCTCGGCATGGCCGGGCTCTCACTGCCGGCCGTGCTCGCCATGCAGAGCCGTGCCCGTGCCGCCGGCTCCAACCTCGCCGGCGTGCGCTCGTTCGGGAAGGCGAAACGCTGCATCGTCCTCTTCGCTTGGGGCGGCATGAGTCACATCGACACCCTGGATCTAAAACCGGAGGCGGGGAGCGAGGTGAGGTCGGCATTCGGTTCGGTTCCGACCACGATCCCGGGCTACCATATGTGCGAGTACCTGCCCCGGCTGGCCAAGCACGCGCACGAGCTCACCATCATACGCAGCGCCCACCACAACGCTCCTTCCCACCGCTCGGCGGCCTACTGGAACCTCACCGGCCACGAGCCCAGGGCCGTCGACAAAAACTGGGCAGCCTCGCGCAGCGACTGGCCGTGCATCGGGTCGATGGTCGCCTGCGCGACCGATCAGGGGCTCGGGCCGCGCCGCTCCCAGCAGGCGAGCGCGCTCCCGGGAACCGTCTGCTTGCCCTACACGATGTACGATGGCGGGAGCGCCAACGGACAAGACGGAGGCTTCCTCGGCCTGCGCTATGACCCCGCCGTGATCAAACCGAAGTACGGAACGTCCTACGACGGCAAATCGCCCTCCTCGGGGATCGTCAACCTCGACTTAATCGACGGCGTCGATAGCTCCCGCCTCGTCAGTCGCCGCGGTCTCTTGGACGCTCTCGAGGCGCCGGGTTTGGCGAAGTCAGATGCGACGACCCAGGTGAACCAGTTCCGCACGCAGGCCCTCGATATGTTGCTCGACCCCACGGTCCGGGCGGCATTCGACCTCGATAACGAACCGCGGGCGACGCGCGAACTCTACGGACCGCACATCTGCGGTCAGAGCGTGCTCATGGCGCGTAAGCTGGTCGAAGCATGGGTGCCGCTCGCGACCGTCTACTGCGCTGCCGGCGATCTCAATGGCTCGGTCGGAGCGCACTGGGATACCCACGGAGACGGCTTCAACCGCCTGAAACGCGACCTCCTCCCACCGCTGGATCAGGCACTCAGCGCCCTGCTCACCGACCTGAAGCAGCGTGGGCTATTCGACGATACCCTCGTCGTCCTCCTCACGGAGTTCGGGCGCACGCCGAAAATCAAAGCCGGCGGTGGCCGCGACCACTATCCGAACTGCTACACGGTCGCCTTTGCCGGGGCGGGCGTTTCGCAAGGCCTTCTTTACGGCACGAGCGACCGGACCGGGGCCTTCCCCGCCTCCGAGGCCGTTCATCCATCCGACCTGCATGCGACGATCTTCCATGCCCTCGGTATCGATCCTACCTTCACCCTCTACGATCGGGACAATCGTCCGCTCGCGGCGAGTGATGGCGCGGTGCTCCCAATTTTTGCCTGAGAAGCTGCCAGGAGCACCGGCGCGGCACCGCCCTACTGGGGGCGTGCCGCCAAGCCGGACGGCGCGCTTCGTCGATTCCGGAAACCGCGCGCATGCATGGCTACCGTAAAACCAGAGCTAATCCCGGTCATTGAATTGCCGTGCCGTCACGCGGAAGTACTTCGCTCGATTGATTGCCATGCTAGCCTGAGACGCGATATCAACAATGCTCTGCTCTGTGTCAGCCGCCCAACCGAAGACCAATTCCCAGGTGACACCGTCGGGGGACTCTTCGATGAAGTAGA
>CAZKYJ010000757.1:0-3158 GCA_964556355.1 uncultured Verrucomicrobiales bacterium
ACTCGTGCACGGTGACCCCCTGCGATGCGCGGAACCGCCGCTGGAACAGCGTCCGCGAAATCCCTGCCGCCGCCGCCACGCGCGCGATGGTGAGCTTCTCCCCGAGATGCTCGGCCGCGAACCGCGCCCCCCTGGCCACCACCGCGTCCTCGATCGCCTTGGTGTCGCTGGACTTCCGCACGACGATGCCCGTGGGCGGCACGAGGATCGGCAGCCTCGGACGTTTGCGCCCGGCCATGAGGTGGTGCAGGAGCGCGGCCGCCTCGAAGCCCACGCGGAAATGCCCCGCGCGCACGCTGGAGAGCGGCGGGGTGCCGATCTCGCAGAGGGGGACGTCGTTGTCGACACCGACCACCGCAAGCTGCTCCGGAACCGCGACACCCTCCGAGCGGCAGGCTTCTAGGAGGGCGAGCGCCCGCTGGTCGCTGCAGACCATGATGCCCGCTGGCTTCGGGATCGCGCGCACCCACCGGCAGAGCTCCGCGTGTTGTTTCGGCGACCCCTCCTCCTCCGAACGGGGCTGCTCGAGGCAAAAAAAGTCCCCCGCCCCGCAGCCGACGGCGTCCCGGTATCCCTCGCGGCGCGTCTCGGACCAGTTCTCCCCGGCGATCCCGTAGTAGCCGAAGCGTTTGAAGCCGCGCTGTTGGTAGTGGCGCGCCAGCTCGGAGGCGACCATCCGGTCGTTGACGTGAACGAGCGGGATCCCGCAGCCTTTCACCACGCCGAGCACGTCCACCGTCGGGATCCGGCACTGCAGGACGGCGTTGGCCATCGCGGTGTTCTGCACCCGCGCGATGATCCCGTCGCCGTCCCAGTCTTTGAGCCAAGACGGCGGCCCTTCCGCCAGTCCGTGGGCGACGTGGGACAGCTGCCAGCCGTCGGTCTGATGGGCGAATTTGGCGATCCCCCGCAGGATCTCGCGACCCGATCCCAGCGACGTCTCGACGAGGAGCGCGATGCGGCGGCGTTGCGGGCGGCTGGGGGCGGCGGTGGTCAAGGGCGGGGGGGGCGTTCCTGCTGGAGGAACCCTAGACAGCCCACCCCGGCCGAGCAACCGCGACAACCCCGGTCTACTCCGCGGTGCCCGGTGCCTCACTGGGGGGGAGGAACTTGATCTCGGTGGCGGCTTTCGCCCCCCCGGCGCTGCGCACCCAGTCACCGCCGTCCTTCATCGTCACGAAGATCATGAACCCGAAGAGCAGGAGGACGCAGGCGAGCTGCACCATCTCCAGAACCTTGAAATTGATCGGCTTGCGGCGGATGGTCTCGATCAGTGCCATGGTGATGTGGCCACCGTCGAGGACGGGGAAGGGCAGCATGTTGAGCACGGCAAGGTTCACGTTCAAGATGACGCTGAACCAGAGCACGAGCCGCCAGCCGTCCGGATGCTCGAAGAGGGTGTAGTAGACGCGCATGATCCCCACCGGACCGCTCAGGTGACTGGCGCTGACGTCGCTTTTCGGCGAAAGCACCGCCCCGATGGTATTCTTCATCGTGCGCAACCCGTCGGAAACTTGCTCGAGGGGCGACGGGTGGTCGATCTGCCGCAGCCCCTCGTTGTCGAACTCGATCCCCAACATCGAAGAGTCAAAATCAGCGGGACGCTGCTCGGGGACGCGGGGGGTCGTCGTCACGGTGAACTCTTCGGATCCCCGGCGGATTCCGAGGGTGATCGGAGAGTTCGGGTTGGCCGTCACCGTCTCGATGATCTGCATCCGGCTGAACACCTCGTCACCGTTGACCGAGACGATGAGATCGTTGGGCTTGATGCCCGCCTGCGCCGCCGGATTGGCTTCGATTTCCTCGACGAATTTCGCCACCATCGGGGTCTCTTTCCCTGCGATCCCCGCGCGCCGAAGTTCCGGGCGCGAAAAGAGCCCTGCGAAAAACCCGGGTTTGGCCTTCTCCTTCTCCGCGTCGGCCTCGTCCATCGGCACCTCGATGGTCATCTCCTGCCCGTCGCGCTCGACGACGAACGGGATGGTATCGCCCTCGCTCGCGATCACCCCCCAATCGACGCTATCGACCATGCCGTGGAACCGTTTGATCGGCTTCCCATCGACGGAAATGATCCGGTCACCCACCTGCAATCCCCCCGCGGCGGCCGGCGATTCCTCGGCCACATAGCCGATGGTCGTGGTCACGATTGACTCGCTCTCCGGTTTCCCGACGAAATAGACGACGCAGGCGAAAACAAAGGCGAGCCCGAGACTGAAAAGGGGGCCGGCCACGGCGACGATGATCTTGTCCAGCGCGGTGATCGGCGGAAGGTTCTCGCGGTTTTCGGTGTCGCCTTCGATGGCGTCCATCGGCGCCATCTGCGGCAGCGCGACGAACCCCCCGGCCGGGATGCAGCCGAGGCCATACTGCACCCCGTTGATCGTTTTTTTCCAGATCGGCTTGCCGAACCAGATTTGGAACTTCTCGATTTTCAGCCCGCGCCAGCGCCCGGCGAGGAAGTGGCCCCACTCGTGCACGATGATGATCACGTTAAAGACCATGAGCACCATGATGACGATGCCGATGACGCGGAGGGCGTTGAGAAGGAAATCCATGAGCGACTTTATGAAAACAAAAGCCCGCTACACGTTCAATCGCGGCGGACTCCAGTAATTATAACACCGGGTGCCTCGAAATCCAGCCTACGGTTGCGCCCTGTCCCCGGCGGGCGGGGGTACTGCGCCATCGGGGGCGGAGAGTCCATCCCAGGTGAGCTTCGCTACGCGGATGCCGTCGAGTTCGGGCGTCAGCGCCGCGATGTACCACGAGTCGCCGCGGATGTGGAAAATCTCCGGCGCCGCCACCGGCAGGTGGCAGACGAACCCGCTGTCGTCATCGATCCCGAAATAGGTGGGATCGAGCGACCGGTAGACCGAGGTCTGCTGCCGTCCGGGGGCGTAGTTCTGGGTGACGAAAAGGTAGAAAGCGTCGCCGGAACGCACGACGTGGGGACACTCGAAATGCCACCACTGATCCCCGGCCTGTCCCCCCGCCATCACCCGGCGCGGCTCGGAAAAGCTCAGGAGATCTTCGGAGGTTCGCAGCCAGATCCCGTGCTGACCCGCCGGATGGGCCGAGTAGTAGCAGTACCAGCGCGACCCGATGGGCACCAGCATGGGATCCCGCGCCATGGCGGTCGGTCCCTCCCCGAAGAGCCC
>CAZKYJ010000758.1:0-3156 GCA_964556355.1 uncultured Verrucomicrobiales bacterium
ATCGGTGGGGATTGGAGTTGGAACGGTAGAAGCCCGATCGATCCGCCGCCGCGGGATTCCGATGGTGGATGCGTGCGTCGGGACAGGCGCGACGACCGGACCACCCGCCCGGTCACCGCTTGAGATCAACCCACTCCCGAATCCTCATGCGCTTGCCGAACGGGGCGGAACGGTAGTAAAAGTAAGGAAAGATCACGCGACTATGCCGGTCGCCACGGGCGATGATGGAGGCGTCGAGTCCGGGATCGGTCGACCGATAGAACAGCCGGTCGTAGGGCCTGCGATTGACCGGGTGCTCGAAGGGGGGAACCGTCCAGTGGAACCTCCGTGGCACCACGGTGAACTCGACGACAACATCGACAAGGAACATCGCGACAGTGTAGGACCCGTCGCCATTTGGCCGGTAGGTTCCGACCAGCTGCGAGTGGTGCCCGCTCGAGTAGCCGGTGATCACCCCGGCTTCGAAGCTGTAGAAATTGCGCGAGTCGCAAAGGCATTTGCCGTATTCGGTCGCGTGCCAGACCCCGTCGAGCGGCGCGGGCTGGGATGCCCAGGCCGCGAGCGCGACCATGACGAGACCGCAGGCCGCAGCCACGAACGACACCTTCCGGCTTGGCCGGCGAATCAGCTGACGGATAGCGGGCACCCCTTCATGGTCGCGGCAGAATACGCGGTCGCAAGCCGGACGGGCGGAGCCCCCCCTACGGCTGGCGCACCTAGAAATAATGGCGGAAGTGGATGAGGATCTCGTCGATCTGGTCGATGGAGGTGAAGGCGATCCGCTGTCTGAGTGTTAGGGAGAGGAACCAGCCGTTACTGGCCACGCTGCGCTCAAAGAAGTCGGAGAAGTATTCGTCGTCCGGCGCCGGGGCGGGAAGCGGGGAGGAATCGACGCGCACGGCATCCCCGGAGGTGCCGGCGAGCTAGGTGGACGCCACGGTCGGCCCGGCGACCCACCGCCCCTTGATGAGAACCTCTTTGGGGTTGGCGGGCAACCCATAGCGGTTCGCGTTCAGCCGCTCGACGACGAGGTCGAAGGCGGCCGCCCCCACTTCGGCGAGCAGGCCATCGATCCCGGCCGAGCTGGCCATCTCCCCAACCGTGCGGAAGAGCGAGCACACGCCCACGTCACCGGGGACGGAGAGCCCGGCCTCGGCCAGCCAGCCCGCTACCGGGAGCTTATAGGCCACGATCGAATCCGGGCGTTCGCGCGCGAGCCAGCGCCCGAAGCCGTCCTCCGGAACGCCCGCCCCCGGCAGAAATGCCCCGCAGCGCTCCTCCTCGGGAAGGTGGCGCTGCCAGTCGAGGAACCCGCTCGACCACTGGAACCCCGAGATCCGGTTGTTGAATTCTGGCACCACCAGCGCCGTCCTCCGGTAGCCCAGCTTGCGCAACTCGCCCAGCGCGAGGCGCACGTTAAAGAGCCCGTGGAAGTTGGCGCGGTCCACCGGCACACCACGGAAATACGCGCTCAGGCCCGCCACGGCAAACGAGCCGAACTCCGGCACCCGGCCGCGCCAGTCGCCGCGCCCGCGGGAGAACCCTAACAAGACCCCACGGACGCCCCGCGCCCGGAGCGCCCGCTCCAGCCGCGCCCCGTCGCCGCCGAACTCGTCCATGCGGAACTCCTCGACGCGGAAACCGAGTTCGGCCGCCCGCCGGCAGATCCCCTCGTGCTCCCAGCGGCAGACGTCTTTGGCCATCCAGCTCTCGGGCGCGTGGTAGTCGGTCACCAGGGCGATGGTATCGGTCTCCCCTCCTCCCCCCCGCTGGCGGCGGCTGGCCATCAGCGCGCTCACCATCGGGTTTGGCCGGTAGCCGGCCGCCGCCGCCGCCTCTCTCACCCGCTCGCGGACTGCCCGGCTGATCCGGGAATCGTCGCGCAGCGCGCGCGAGACCGTCGAGGTGCTCAGGCCGAGCCCTTCCGCCAGATCGGCCATCGTCACGCGCTCCCCCATGGGTGCAACGATGTGCGCAATTCCCGTGCCAGCCGCGCCCTCCGGTGGCGTGCGGGTTGCTCACAGTGTTCGGGTCATTGCGACCAATCCACCCACACGAACACCATGCCAACAGTAGAAAAAGAAATGCACAAGGACGGGGATTTTCTCGTCGACTACGAAGAGAAAGTTTTCGAGGACTTCAAGGCCGAACCCGGCGAGAAGGCGCTCGTCACCTTCCACACCGTCGCCTTCGAGGGTTCGATCTCCATCGTCAACACGCTCTCGGCCACCCGGCTCCTGCGGAAGGGGTATGACACGTCCATCCTCCTTTACGGCCCCGGTGTCACCATGGGCTTCCAGCGGGGGTTTCCGACCTTGGGGGACGAGGCCTTTCCGGGTCACCTTTTCGTCAACCAGCGCCTGGCCAAGTTCATGGAGGAGGGCGGCAAGGTCTACGGCTGCCGCTTCTCGACCCAAGCACTCTACGGGCAGACGGAGAAGGCCTTCATCCCGGGGATCACCCCGATCAACCCGCTGGACGTCCTCGACTGCATCCTCATGCACAAGAAGGCCAACGCCGTCATCATGGACTCCTGGACCGTCTGACCCGCTCCCCGATTTCCCATGACCAAAAGGAACGAGACCCACTCGGTCTGCGCCGCCGCCGTGCAGATCGCGCCCGATCTCACCTCGGCCTCCGGCACCGTCGACCGCATTTGCGCGGCGGTGGCGGAGGCTGCCGGGAGGGGGGTGCAGCTCGCTGTCTTCCCCGAGACCTTCGTTCCCTACTATCCGTATTTTTCGTTCGTCGAGCCCCCGGTGTCTTCCGGGAAGGAACACCTCCGCCTCTACCGGGAGGCGGTCGAGGTTCCCGGCTGTCTGACCGCGCGCCTCTCCCGCGCCGCCGCCCGCCACAAGATGATCCTCGTCGTCGGGGTCAACGAGCGCGACGGCGGGAGCATCTACAACGCCCAGCTCATCTTCGACGCGGACGGCACTCTCCTGCTCAAGCGGCGCAAGATCACCCCCACCTACCACGAGCGCATGATCTGGGGCCAGGGTGACGGCTCCGGGCTGCGCGCCGTGGACACGGCCGTCGGGCGCGTCGGCGCCCTCGCCTGCTGGGAGCACTACAACCCCCTCGCCCGCTACGCCCTCATGGCGGAGCGCGAGGAGATCCACTGCTCGCAGTTCCCCGGCTCGATGGTCGGCCAGA
>CAZKYJ010000759.1:0-3156 GCA_964556355.1 uncultured Verrucomicrobiales bacterium
TGGAAGGTCGTTTGGGAGTTTGACTCCGCCTGCCGCGAGCTATGCTAGCGCGCTATGGGAGAAACTTGGAAAGCGGTCAGACCGTTCGAGGACATCCGGCTGGAGAAATCCGAGGACGGCGGGATCGCGAAGATCACCATCAACCGGCCGGAGGTGCGCAATGCGTTCCGGCCCCAGACGGTCCGCGAAATGTTAGTGGCGCTCGAAGTCGCGCACGAGGACGCGGATGTCGGCGTCATCATCCTGACCGGTGAAGGCGATCTCGCCTTCTGCTCGGGCGGCGACCAGAAGGTGCGGGGCGACGGCGGCTACGTGGGGAGCGATGGCGTACCACGGCTCAATATTCTCGACGTGCAGAAGAAGATCCGTTCGCTGCCCAAGCCGGTCATCGCCATGGTCGCCGGCTACGCCATCGGCGGCGGGCACGTCCTCCATGTCGTCTGCGACCTGACCATCGCCGCGGATAACGCGCGCTTCGGGCAGACCGGCCCCAAGGTCGGATCGTTCGATGGCGGGCTCGGCTCGAGCTACCTCGCGCGGATCATCGGTCAGAAAAAGGCGCGGGAGATCTGGTATCTCTGCCGGCAGTACGACGCGGCGGAGGCCCTGGCAATGGGGCTGGTGAACAAGGTCGTGCCGCTCGCCCAACTGGAGGCCGAGACCGTGCAATGGTGCCGCGAAATCCTGCAGCACTCTCCCTTGGCCATCCGCTGTCTCAAGTCGGCCCTCAACGCGGACTGCGACGGCCAGATGGGACTGCTCGACCTCGCCGGGAATGCCACGCTCCTCTACTACCTGAGCGAGGAGGCGAAGGAGGGGAAGCAGGCGTTCGTGGAAAAGCGTGCACCCGATTTCTCCAAATTCCCCCGGTTCCCTTAGGCGGCGGTGAAGGAGTGGTTCCAGGCGGCGCGCCCCAAGACGCTCCCCGCGGCCATCGTGCCGGTCTGGGCAGGGTGCGTGCTGGCCTACGGGATGCAGGGGCGCTACGACCTGTCGCTCGCCGTGTGGACGTTGGCTTCGGCGATCCTCATCCAGGTTGCGACGAACTTTTTCAACGACGCCATCGATTTTGGAAAAGGGGCGGACACGGATGCCCGTCTCGGGCCGCGCCGCATCACGGCCAGTGGGAGGGCGAGTGGAAGGGCGGTCATGGCGGCGGGCGGGCTCTGCCTGGCCGGGGCCATCGCCTGTTCCGCGCCGCTCATCGCCGCGCGGGGGTGGCCGATCGTCGCCATCGGAATCCCGTCGCTCTACTTTGCTTTCGGCTACACCGGCGGGCCACTTCCGCTCGCCTACCGCGGGCTGGGAGAGATCTTCGTCATGCTCTTCTTCGGCCTCGTGGCGGTGGCGGGAACGTGCTTCGTCCAGACGGGCGAGTGGCCGACCGAGGCGCTCATGCTGGGATTCCAGGTCGGTTCGCTCTCCACCGTGCTCATCGCGGTGAACAACCTGCGCGACATCGACGAAGACCGGGCCAGCGGCAAGAACACCCTGGCCGTACGCTTCGGACTCCACTTCGGGCGCGTCGAGATCGCGACCCTGTGTCTCGCTCCCCACGCGGTGGCCGCTTTTTGGGTCACCTCGGGACGGCCGGCGTTGGCGCTGTGGCCACTGGTCGCATTGCCGATCGGCCTCGTCGCCCTCTGGATCGTCACCCAGCGCCCGCCGGGGCGCGACTATAACAAGGCGCTCGCGCTTTCGGCGCTCCAACTCGTGGTGTTCGCCGCCGGTTTCACCGTGGGGATCTTGGTGCCGTGAGCATTTATTATTGGCGGTATACCCTGCGCAGCCGGGAAGGGCTCAACCGGCGATCAGGCCGCCGAAAGCACCACGGAGCGCTCATCAGAACGGATGCCGGCGGGGTCGGTTGTCTCCACCCTTGGCCCGAGCTGGGAGACCGGCCGATCGACGACCAGCTCGGGCTACTCGCGCGCGGGGCGCGGTCTCCGCTGATCGACGCCGCGCTCCGCTGCGCCGCCCTCGACGGGGCCGCCCGCGCTGCCCACCGGAGCCTCTTCGAGGGGCTCACCATCCCGCCGAGCCACCAGACTCTCATGGCCGGCGGGGCTCCCGATCCCGGATTTGACCTCATCAAGGTGAAGGGTGGCGAGCTGCCTGCGCGTGCGCCGCACCAGCGGATCCGGGTCGATTTTAATGGGACACTCGACCGTCCGACCTTCGAGCGCTGGGCGGCGGCGCTCCCCGATCCCGCCTCGATCGATTTCGTCGAAGACCCATTTCCCTACGACCGCGACGAGTGGCTCGCCTGTCAGGAATCGACCGGTCTCGCGCTGGCAGTGGACCGTGCCGGCTTCGCCGAAAAGCGGTACTGGCCGGGCACCGTCGTCATCAAGCCTGCCATCGAATCCGTCCCCGATCCCGCGGGCCGCCGCCTCGTCATCACGAGCTACATGGATCACCCCGTGGGCCAGATATTCGCGGCATTCGAGGCGGCCCGACTCGCGGCCGGAGAGGGCGGTACCCACGGCCTCCTGACTCATTCGCTTTTCGACCCCAACCCGTTCTCCGAACAGCTGTGCCAGACCGGTAACCGAATCCTGCCGCCCGCGGGTACCGGGCTCGGCTTCGATGCCCTCCTCGAAGGGATTCCGTGGCAGCTCTGCTAGTTGCCCACCGCGGATCCCGGTGGGAGATTCGGAGGATTGGAGGAGATGGTCTACTTTGAAACGTCGGGATCGACGGGGCGGGCAAAGCGGGTGGTGCATTCGGAGAGCTCGCTGCGAGCGTCGGCGGTCGGGGTGAACGCGCACCTCGCCGCGACGGCCGACGATGTCTGGCTCCGCGCATTGCCGGGTCACCACGTGGGGGGCTACGGGATTGCGGTGCGCGCCGGGCTCTCGGGAGCGGGGTTGATCGAACTCGAAGGGAAATGGGATCCGGGCCGATTTGTCGAGGTGGCGGCCGACGCGACCCTGAGCGCGCTGGTGCCCACCCAGGTTTTCGACCTCGTGGCGGGACAGCACCCGGCCCCGCCGTCGCTCAGGGCAGTGGTCGTTGGCGGGGGGGCGTTGGCCGACGGGACGGAGGCGGCCGCCCGCCTGCTCGGCTGGCCGCTCCTCTTGAGCTACGGGTGCAGCGAGGCCGGGTCGCAGGTTGCCACGCAGCCGCTCCATGCCGGGTGCGATGCCGGGCTCA
>CAZKYJ010000760.1:0-3151 GCA_964556355.1 uncultured Verrucomicrobiales bacterium
CGTGGAGGTCGATGGAGATCCCGTCGATGAGTGGCTGGACGGGCGGGTGACCGAGCTCGCGGATCTGATCTCGTTCTCCACGCCCCAGCAGGCGTTTTTCTACGCCACCCATTGGGGGCTGCGCGGCGAGGTCGGCACGGAGGTCGAGATCGAGATGAGAGACGCGCGCGGACGCCGCGAAAAGCTCGATCTTCCCTACACCCGGGCGAACCAGGTGCCGAGCGGGCCGGCCTTCTTCCCGGAGGTGGACGAGTCGTGGGGCGAGTGGGGACAGGCCGGCAAGGGCGACCTCAACTGGTGTGTGATGGAGGAGGGCGGCTGGGGCTACATCCATGTCCGCCGCTGCAAGGGCGAGCTTCCCGAGATGATGGACGAGGCCTTGGCCGGGCTCGGTGACGTTCCCGGCATCATCATGGACTGGCGGGGCAACTCGGGTGGCGGATTCGACCACGATGCCGTGTTCGGGCGCTTCGTGCCCGAGGGGAACGTGACGCGATTCGGCAAGTCCTACCCCAGCGCGGGCGCGAAGCAGTTTGCCGGACCGGTGGTGGTGATCATCGACGCGACGGTGCGCAGCGCGGGAGAAACCGGAGCCGGCATGTTCAAGGAAGACGGGCGCGCCTACATGATCGGGGAGAGCAACACGGCGGGCATGAGCTCCAGCAAGACCACCGTCGAGCTGCCCTCTGGACTATTCTCGCTCTATTTCTCAGTGGCCTCGAACAAGGGGCGTTTCAACGGCGGCAAAGGGATCGAGGGCATCGGCATCGTCCCGCACAAGATCGTAGAGTTTGACCCCGACGACCTGGCCGAGGAGAAGGACACCCTCATCCTCCGGGCTGCCGAGCTTTTGAAAAAAGGATTTCCCCGCGGGGCGGTTCCCTACGAACCTCCGCGATGAAACTTCAGCAAGGGCAGCTCTGGAAACAGGGGGACGACTACTACCGCATCGTGGAATGGGCGCGGATGGCCATCGACTACAAGGCGACCAAAACGCCTAGCGCCGCGGAGGGGACGAGGCACAAGGTGAGCAAGAAAGAGTTTTGTCGGCTCATCAAGGGCGCCGAGCTGATCGAGAGCGAGCCGGATCTCGCCACGAATGGCGGGCAGTCCGCCCCCGGCTGCCCTCCGATCTGAACCACTCCACGGGAGGGAAATCGTCCCCGATTTCCGCGCATCGGGACTGCGCCCCCGAACCTCTGTGCCGTGGGCGCGGCAACTAACGGTAACAATCACCGCTCGGGCGGTTCCCGCTCGTGCCTTGAATTGCTTGGGTCAGCTCACCTCTTCTCGAAGAAGAGCGTGAACTCGTGGCGGTTGTAGGTCAGGTGGGTCTGGGCGAAGAGCCGCAGACCGGCGGCCTCGGCCACGCCGACGATCTCGCGGAAGAGCGCACACGGGGCATCGACCGACTCCACGCGGGGAACTTTGAGCGTGAAGACGACGAGCCCGCGAGGGACAAGCCACTTGGAGAGCCGGATGACGTGGGCGATCGACTCGTGGGGCGGCCCGTTCAGGTCGGAGAGGACGGCGTCGTAGCGAGTGCCCGAACACGGTACGAAATCCGCCACGTCGGCGAGCGCGAACGTCAGGCCGGGACGCCGGTCGAGCTTCCTGTCGAGCGGGGCGCGGTCGATGGCGGTGACGCGCTGGTCCCGGGCCAGCAGTTCCGAGGTCATCCCACCGGGGCATGCACCGAGTTCGACCCAGTGGCTGCCGGCCGGCAGGGGCGACCGGTAGAGCAGCAGGTAGTGGAGCGCCTCGGCGATCTTCGCTCCCGCCCGGCTCACGGTGTCCGGGGAATCCTGGTCGATGAACTTGCTGCCGCCCGGGAAAAGCCCGTTCGAGGCGCGCGGGCTCTGCATCCCGCAAAAGAGCCCTTCCTTGCCGACGAGCCCGTAGAGGGTGCCTTTGTTAGGGTTCTGTGATTCGACAGTGACCGATCCGACCCCGGGAAAGAGCTGGAGCACGCGCCCGCGCAGGTTGGAGGCGAGGCCTCGGTAGTAGGGGTCCGGCGAAGTGGGATTCAGCGTCCCGATGAAGAGCGCCTGCGGGTCCCGCTCGCCAAACTTGCTCAGCAGCGCCCGCGCCGCCTTCTCGATGAAACCATCCATCTTCCGAGCGTTGCACGGCCAGGTGTGGTGCATGGGCAAATTCCAGCGGAGGAACTTGGCGGTCTCGGAATCGCAGATCGCGGCGGGGTCGGTGCAGTTGATGAGGTAGAAATCCTGACCCAGCCGCGTGGTCTTGCTGGTGCCGAAGGACTGGAGAATCTCGGCGGAGACAACTTCGAAGATCTCGGGGATGCGGACGAGCCAGGGAGTAGACATACGGGGAACTACGCCAGCGTCCGGTCGGGTTCGAGGCCGCTGCCCTCGATCTCGAGGCGGTCGGGGAAGCAGTGGACGACGGCGTAGCTGCTGTCGTTCTCGGTTTCGACCATGCCTTTGAAATTGACGTAGTGGCAGCCGGCGTGGGCGGCGTAGTTGCCGGCGTGGTTGTGGCCGTTCATGTAGGCGGCGACGTTGTCGTAATGGTCTAGCAATGCAACCAGCTCCCCGGCATTCCAGAGGTTGTGCGAATTCCCCGCCGGGATCACAGGGTAGTGGTTGAAGACGACGACGCGCTGGGCGGCTGAGTTCGCGGCGTCGAGTTCACCCTTCAACCAGTCCAGCTGGTCGCTACCGACGGCCGCATTGTAGGGCTTCGCCTGGGGCAATGTTTCGACCGCTTTAAGCATGGCCGCCGCCGCGGCGGTGCGCGGATCATCGGTGGGATAGCGCCAGGTCGCGACGTCCGTGCCATCCAAATAGAGGAAGCGCCAACCATCGTGTGCTTCGGCATAGTAGGGCTGCTCGAGCCCCATCGCCGCCAACACGCTCCCCTTGTCAGCATCGGCCACGCTGAAATCGTGGTTCCCCGCAATCGGCCGGTGGGGCGCCCTGAGCGCACCA
Organism: uncultured Verrucomicrobiales bacterium; assembly: GCA_964556355.1. Lineage (GTDB taxonomy): Bacteria > Verrucomicrobiota > Verrucomicrobiia > Verrucomicrobiales > DEV007 > CAZKYJ01. The sequence continues at coordinate 2,955 of CAZKYJ010000760.1, forward strand.
TAGAGCGGCATGATGTCAGCGAAGCTAGCGAAGTCGTCGTCGATGATGTCGCCGAGGGTGACGACGAAGGCGAGGTCGTAGGTGTTGAGCGCGGTCACGGCGTCCTCGAGTTTGGCCAGCGAGTGCCGGTAGAAGCGGGTGCCCTTGGTCGGCTGGTCGGCATACTGCGGGTCGGCGATGACGGCGAAGCTGCATTC
>CAZKYJ010000761.1:0-2651 GCA_964556355.1 uncultured Verrucomicrobiales bacterium
GCTGGGGTGGTGATGAATTGCGCACGGCGGGCGTGGCAGGGGTGCCCGGCCATTCGGCCTGCGCGGCCGATCGCTTCTTCGCCGAGGACCTGTTCGCCTTCGCTGGCGGGGGCCCGACTCTGGTCTTCACGCAGTCGAGCGGTACGCGGCTTCGTGCCTGTTCGGCAGAAGGCTCGTCTTCGACGCTCTACCAGGTGCCCAACGGCAGGCAAATCGACCAGATGCTTGTCCATCCGGATGGAACCCACGTGACCTTTCTCGCAGACCTCGATCTCGCCGACGTTCGCGAGCTCTATACCATGCCGCTCGACGGTCCCGGCGTCCCGGTGAAGCTCCACCATTCGCGTGTCGATCCGGATGGCGATTTCTATGTTGATGCGCAAGGCAGGGGGGACTTCCGATTGGCCGCCACACCGGATGGCCTTCGGGTGATCTTTAGTGGGGAGGATCCCGGCACGGGAGACATCCTCCTCTACAGTGCGCCCGCCATCCCTCCTCCCGGCGGTGGAAGTGAGATCGTGCTGACCCCGCCGCTGCCGGGCGGTGGTGGTGTCTCGGTGGGCAGGGGGCACACGCGTGTCACTCCCGACGGGGGACGGGTCGTGTTCACCGCCGACCGGCGGATCGACGGGGTGTCCGAGCTGTATTCGGTACCGGGGGGCGGCGGTGATACCGTCCGCTTGAACCGGGGCTACGCCCCCACCGGAGACGTCGCGCAGTTCTGGTCGGATCCGGATCCCGACGATACCGAGTGGATCGTCTACCGGGCGGATCAGGATTTCGAGAACCGGTTCGACCTCTATGCGGTGCCGGATGACGGCAGCCTGGCGCCGGTCCGCTTCAATGAACCCGCCGCTGCGGACTCGCAGGTGGATACCGGTAGCGACGTTCGGTTCTCCCATGATTCCGATCGGGTGTATTTCATGGGCTCTTCCGAAAACTCCCCATTCCTGAAACTGTTCGTCTACGACCTCGATGCCGCCGAGCGCACGATGCTCTCCCCCGAGCAGGCGATGGTGGCCTCCAACTCCCGGGTACGCGCGTTCCGCCTGCACCCTGACGGGGAGCGCGCCGTCTATATTGCCGACCACCGCAGGTTCACGACCCCCGAGCTCTTCATCGTCGGATCGGGTTCCCAACCGGCGCGGATCGGGGACGAGATTCCGGACACCGCGGCGATCGACGAGGCTTTCGAAATCTCCCCGGACGGGCAGTGGGTCGTCTTTACCGGTGACCTCGTGACCAATTCCCACGTCCAGCTCTACACGCTGGAGCTCGCGTCCGGCGTGCGCACCACCCTTAGCCCGGCGTCGGACGACGATGTCCCCGAGGGGGCATTCCGATTCGCGGACGGGGGGCGGGCAGTCGCTTTCATCGCCCCGGACAACGTCTCCGGGAAACACGAGCTCTATCTCGCCGCGCTCGGTGAAGCGGGGGTGGCGAACAAGGTCAGCGGTACGGTGGCCGGCAGGGTAGAGACGGATGTCCAGATCGCCGACGATGGAACCCGCGCGGTCTTCCGCGCCGATGCAGACATTGCCAGTGTCACGGAACTTTACAGCATCGACTTGACCGATCCCGGTGCACAACGCCAAAAGCTTCACCCGGATCTCCCCGCGGGCGGAGATGTCTTGCCGAACTTCACCATCAGTCCCCATGGCGACCATGTGGCCTTCAGGATCCGGGAGAACGGTGCGGCGGATGCGGAACTCATGCTGGCTCCCGTCGATGCCAGCGCCCCGGCGGACACGGTGTCGCCCGCAGCCGACCACAACGGTCACCAGGTGGGTAGCGATTTCGCATTTAGCCCAGACGGTGCCTGGCTGGTTTTCCGCAGCAACGCGCTCGACGAGGACGTGCACGATCTCTACAAAGTTCCGGTCGGCGGGGGGGCTTCCACTCTCGTGGCTTCCGGTGGAAGCGGGCGCGAGGGAATCGTCTCATTCGCCATCAGCCCCGATAGCTACCGCGTGGCCTTTCGCCTCAGTCACCGCAATGACGATCTAGCTGACGAACTGCGCGACGAACGCCCGATCGAGGTCTTCTCGCGGTCTCTCGACCGCGACGGCCCCGTCGTTCGCATGGGGCTCGACGACGGTCCGTTCACCGACGCCGGGCCGGATCTGGTCTACCTCACCGACAGCTCGCGGCTGCTCTTCACCGACGACCGGGACAAAGACGAAACTCAGGAGTTGCACAGCGCTTTCGAAGCCCTGCGGATCACGCTAGTCGGATCCCCGGAGATTCCGGTCGGTGGGACGCTCGATTTCATCGTGAACGATCTCGAGACCCGGCCCGGGGATATCGGGGTCACGGTCGATGTTTCCGACCCGGGCCTCATCTCGCCGGCGAGCCTCGTGCTCGGAGAAGCGGGAACCGACCGCACCGTGGCCGTTTCGTCTACCGCAGGAATGTCCGGTGGGCCGGTGGTGGTCACCCTCACCGCGATGGCCAATGGGGAGGAACTTACCGAATCGTTCACCATTTTCGTCGGTGTCAGCGAGTACCGCCTCTGGTTGGAACAATTCTTCGATCTCGCAGTCCTCGACGATCCCGCGTCCGAAGACGCCCTCTGGGGGTTCCACGCCGATCCCGACGATGATGGCATCGCGAACGGCGCCGAGTGGGGCAAAGCGCTCAACCCCGGGATC
>CAZKYJ010000761.1:2661-3143 GCA_964556355.1 uncultured Verrucomicrobiales bacterium
ATCGCCGATGCGGGCGAGGACCTCTTCGCGGCGGCCATCGACGGCAGCGCGCTCGTCGTCCGCTTCCGCCGTCCACGGCCGTCCCCGACCACCCTGGAGATCGGATTCGAGACGTCGGCGGCGCTCGCCCTCGGCTCGTGGGAACCGGTCTCGCCACGGGATGTCCCCACCGTGGTCGCCGGTTCCGGCGCCTTCGAGATCGTCGAAGCCCTGATTGAGATTCCGGCAGCGGCAACCTCCGAGCTCTACCTGCGCGCGAGGTATCGCGTGGTTTCCGGAGGGCTCTGAGCCGCCGGCTGCGCGGCAGGTACCGAATTCCCTTGCCTTTGCCGGAATGCTTTGGAACCGCCCTCCTCCGCGCCGCCCCCGCGCAGGCCGCGCTGCTGGCCCACTACGACTTCACCGACGGTGATCTCACCAACAACTCGGCTACCGGATGGGTGCTGGAGCGGCGCAGTTTACGGTGTCCATCTGGTTCAACA
>CAZKYJ010000762.1:0-3129 GCA_964556355.1 uncultured Verrucomicrobiales bacterium
ACCGAGGCGGCTCCAGCGAGGGCATCGACGCCGCCCTGGCCGTCCTCGATTTCGGCCAGCAGGGCGGGGGCGGCGGGGTTGCTCACATCGATGAGCGTGAGTGCATTATCAAAGACCGATGCGACGAAGGCGGTGCTCCCGCTGACGACGACTGAGGCCGCTCCACCGAGGGCATTGAAGCCGCCCTGGCCGTCCCTGATTTCGGCCAGCAAGGCGGGGGCGGCGGGGTCGCTCACGTCGATGAGCGTGAGTGCATTATCCAACAGCGATGCGACGAAGGCGGTGCTCCCGCTGACGAATACTGACTGGGCTCCACCGAGGGCATTGAAGCCGTTCTGGCCGTCCACGATTTCGGTCAGCAAGGCGGGGGCGGCGGGGTCGCTCACGTCGATGAGCGTGAGTGAACTATCACTATTGGATGCGACGAAGGCGGTGCCCCCACTGACGACGACGGAGGCGGTACCATCGAGGGCATTGAAGCCGCCCTGGCCGTCCCTGATTTCGGCCAGCAGGGCGGGGATGACGGCCTCGACGTCTCCGTCGATTTGGATGGCCGCAGATGGGGAGCCGCCTTCGAGCCCCAATCCCAGCGAACCCGTGGCATCGATATTGGCGCCCGCCGCCCCGGCTTCCATCTTGGCGGCGCTGACCGCACCGTCGGCGAGTTTGCCGCTGGTGATGGAGCCGTCGGCGAGTTTGCCGCTGGTGATGGAGCCGTCGGCGAGTTTGCCACTGGTGATGGAGCCGTCGGCGATCGCGTCGGCCGTGACGCCGCCGGCGGCGACGCTGCGGGCATGGAGGGCGAAAGCGGCGGGGGCGATCTCCTGGTCGGGGCCGAGCTGTTGGAAGCCGTTGACGCCGTCGTCGAACCAGATGCGCAGGTGGAGGAAGAACCCGTCGGTCGGCTCGATCGACCCGGGGAGGGCGGCCATGTTAGGCACCCCGGTATCGCCGAGTAAGACCGAGTAGAGACCCTTGGTGACGGGGAGGGCGACCGCGCTGGCGGGCTCGGTGAGATCCGCCGGGCTGGCACCGGCATTCGACCAGAGCGCGGTGGCCGGCCCGCCGTCGCTGTCCGTGTAGAGGAGGAACTTGAACTGGCCGATGCCGTCGAAGTTGGTGCCATTGACCGCGATACGCCCCTGGTGGGGCAGGCGGTTGGGGATCTCCGCGCAGAGGGGAAAGGTCGGGAGGAAGCCAACGAGAAAGACGATCCATTTCATGACCAAACGTAGAGAATTATTGCGCGATGGATGGGGGGGGGCGGGCGGGGTTGGAATCCAAGACCGTGGCACCCACGAGGACAACAAGAGAACGAACCCCATCTTATCGAATCAAACCAATCGATCAAGCTCGGTATCGGCGCCCCCGCCCGGCGGGCTTTGGCCGGTCGGCCAGTCGATGGCGCCCCGGAATCTTCCCCACCTCAAGATAGGCGCTCTTGTTCCCCTAGACCTGGCCGCCGTGGTCATTCCACTCATGAGTCAACCAATCGCCCCTACACGAGCGCTGCAGCTGAGCCCGCTCGTCCCCGCATGGGCCGCCACCCAGCTGTTGGAGGATGGTCGGGCTCGTGGGGATTCGTCCTGCCGGAGCAGCCTGCGGGGGCGGCACCCTCTACGGTCTCTACGCCCTGCTAGAGATGAACAATACGGATCACTGGGAAGCGCGTTCCCGCTGGACGGCCCGGGGACCTACGCGCTCTCCGCGAAGGCCACCGGCAACGGTTACAATGGGCCGCCCACGTCGATATCCCTGACGCAAACGGGAAGACGCTGATGCGTGCCAGCATGCGGCGGATCGACAAGACGAAGGCCTTCGTCGTGCCGCCCGGTGCCACCTCCGCCTCGCTGCTTGTCTACAGCGGTCCCCTGGAAGAAATCTGCGTCACGCGGCTCGCCAACGAGGGGGCGACCAAAGACTTTCGCTGAGAAGCTGTCCATAAGGTCATGCCCGGCCGACGGCTAGGCCTTTCGACAGAACACGGCACCCCGAGAAGATCCCGGCAGCGGGGAGAGGAGGCATTTACGATCTCCGGCGCCGCGCCAGGAGGAGGGCGGCGAAGCCGAGGAGGAGCCCCGCACTTGGTTCGGGAACGGCGCCCACTTGGAAATTGTCGGTCCAGACGCGGTCGCCTGCCCCGGGTGACCCGCCCGCTCCGACGATAGCATTGGAAAAGCCACCATAAATCCCGCCGGCGAAGGTGGTGAGGTCGATCACCCCGAGCGAAACCTCGTCCACGAACAGCTCAAGTTCCTGGTCGGGGATGTCGTAGCGGGCGGCGTAGTTGTGCCACTCGCCGAAGGTGGTGATGCCGGTGTTGAATCCGGGAATGATCGATTGGATAGAGGTGTCGGTGGCCCCGTTGAAGAGCCCCGCGTCGCCGCTGCCGTCCCCGCGGAAAAAGATCGAGAGCGAGCTGGTGCCAAAGATGCCGAGGGTCGCCCCCGAACTGATATCGATCCGGTCGGGAACCTGGACGGCGTCAAACTGCACGATGTATTCGTCCCTCAAGCCATAGTTGATTCCGTAGTCGACACCGCCGCCGGTCTGGGTGAAGCCGGTGCTACTTCCCGCGCCACTGGCGTTGGTGATGCCGGTCGGGTAGGGGTTGGATCCAGCGACAAATCCGGGTGCCGTCGGCTGGAGGTCGGAGGCGAAGCTGAAGCCGGCCCCGATAGCGAATGAGATCGCGGGATTCCCGTAGGTGCTCTCCACGACGTAGGCTTCGGGGGGTTGCACTGCAGCGATATACGGGCGGTTGGGTGCGCCGCCATCGTCCGTCCCGGTGAAGGTGTCACTGTAGTCCAGCTGGCCGATGAGCGACGAATTGCCGACAGCGATGCCGGCCGCTTCGGCCGACTGGGAAAATGGGAACAGCCCAATCGATAGGGACAAGGTGAGAAGTGGGATAGGGTGATTGCGGCGGTTCATACACGAGAAATCCGGCTACCGGGATCCCTCCATCCTTGATGGGGTTCCCCGACTTAGTCAACTACTATGTGCTCGGGAACTTCTTTTCCGGCTCCGGCGCCGAACGCGCAACGGAGTTGATGCCGCTGCCTGGAATGCCACTAGAGCGTGTTATTAACTTTCTAGATATTTATGGTTGTACAATGTAATGACATA
>CAZKYJ010000763.1:0-3126 GCA_964556355.1 uncultured Verrucomicrobiales bacterium
ATCGCATGCATCACCTCCCCGTCGCGATAGTGGAGTTTGTCCGGCACCACGACGACCCGGTGGGCGGAGGGCAAGCGGTTGTCGGGAACCGGGCCGGCCGCGTCCTCGGCGGTGTGGGCGACGACGTTTTCTTCCTCCAGCTCGGTGGGGAGGACGGCGTCTTTGGCGAGGAGGAGGTCGAGGCCGATGGAGGGGAGTGAGAATTCGAGCTGGGGGTGTTGGGGGCCGGGGCCGGGGCCGGGGGTGTCGCCCCGCATCCGGTCCATCTCTTCGGCGAGCCGGATCCGGAGGGCCTCGGAGGGGAGCGTCGGATCGCGGGGCACGACCTTGGTGAGTGCGGCGGTGAAAAGTGAACAGCGGACATCGTCGAAGACGCCGATGGCCGAGACCTGGTTCGCGGCGCAGGCGGCCATCAAGAAATGCTCGTTGGGGACGACGTTGCCGCTGCCTGGTTCGAAGGGCGCTTTTTCCGCAGCGCCCGGCGGTTCGGGTGGGAGCATCGTGCCGAAGCCGAGATCGACGAACTTGTTCTGCAACGCGGAAGAGCGGGTGACGGTGCCGGCGTTGCAGGCATCGATGATGACGAGGGCGCGCCGGGTGCGGAGGCGGGAGAGGACGTTGCCGACGTGATCGTCGATGAGCCAGGTATCGGGGTCGACGTGATCGAGGTCGTAGGTGACGAGCACTTCATCGCGGCCGTCTTCCACGAGGTTGCCCTCCACGTCGCGGTAGGGCGGCTCATCGCCGTCGTAGTCCATGGTGAAGGAGCCGTGGCCGGAGAAATAAAACACGACGGCATCGCCCGGCCGAGCTTTGGCCACCAGCGCCTCGAGCTCGCCGAGCACACCCCTGGTCGTGGCCATCTCGTCGGCGAGAACGGTGATCTGTTCCGGCGGAAATCCAAAGTTGTCGGTGAGCATGGAGCGGACGTTCTCGACATCGGTGAGGCAACCCGGGAGATCCCGGGCGTTCGCCACTCCCGAGTAGTCTTCGACGCCGACGAGCAGGGCGTACTGCGCATACTGGGCGGGAGCCGGGGTGGCGGCGAGGCCGAGGGCCAGGAGGATGGGGAGGCGCTTCATGGTGGGCGGCGTTGGCAAGGGGTCAGGGAGCAGGGTCGGCGACCCGACCAGCGAAGAGGATCTGGTCGTCGGCCGAGAGGAGGAGGAATACGAACGGCCGGTCGGCGCGGAACGGTGTGGGGACAGGCCCGAGACTTTTTACGGCAACGCTGGCACCGGTCGCGGCTGCAGCCTCCGCTCCCGCCTCATGGACGGTGACGACGGCGCTGTGGCGGAGGGCATCGAGATGCAGATCGCGGGCTTCGGAAATGCCTGACAAATCGGCGGTCCCGGGGTCGAAAATCGAGCTGACTCCCAGGGCGTGGAGCGATTTCTCAGGATCGAATGCGGCGGCGACGGTAAACTTGGGGAGGGTGATCTCGACCTCCTGGGCGGCGAGCTTGGCGATCCAGCCGGCGCCTTTCTCGGCGAGGTCGGCCTCGACGGCCTGGAGCGCCTCCTCACCGGCCTGAGCGGGGAGGATGGCGACGAGCCGGGCGGCGTCGCCCGCGAACGGTAGCTCGAGCAGGAACGGGCCGTCGTTTGCGATCTTGGCGAGGCGGGCGTCCCGGGTAGCGCGAAGGAAGGCGGCGGGAACCGTCGTGCCGTCCATCCGAATGAAGTCACCGCTGATGGTGGCATCCGGATCGAAGCCGGTCGCCCACTCGCCCTCAAAGGTGACCGCGTTGGCGAGGACGAAGGCGACGTCCTGCGTGATCGAGCCCTCCTCGAAGAGCGTTTCGATCTTGCCGTTGGTGGCCTCGGCGACCCATGCGTTGACGGCCTCGCGGCCGGCCTCGACATCGCTCCAATCCTGCTGGCGGGCGGATCCGGCCCCGCGAGACGCCAGCAGCGCTAAATACTCGGGCCGGAGCGCCGCGGCCGGCGAGACGAAGAGGGCGGACGCGGAGGCCGTGCCAACGGTCGCCGGGCCGGGGGGAATCGGTGAATCCGCCGAGAGGCCGAAAAGGCCGCCGAGTTCCTCTGCGGTGGTGCCGCGCGTCCCCCACCAGAGTGCCTGGAGCGCGTCGGTGAGCGAGGCGGGCGACAGGGCGAGATTGCCGGTAGCGGGGGTATTCTGCGCGAGGCTCGCACCGACGAGCGCCCACTGCGCCGTCCGGCGTGCCGCGGCGTCCGGAACGATTCCCGAAGGGTCGAAGGGTGCCGCCGTCGCGACCGATGCCGGAGCAGCGAGAGCGATGAGCGCAGTGGGAGTGAGAAGCGGGCGGAGGTTCATGGTGATCGTTCGGAAATCGTCTGGGCGGGCGCGTCCTCATGCGCCGTTGGGCAAAAAAGGTCAATCGTTTTCCGCGAGGGCAGCCTTGAGCGCCCGCACCCGCAAGGCACCGAGCGCCGCGCGATCTGCCGGAGAGGGTTCGGCAGCGCTGGCGAGGATCAGCGCGTCGCCGGGACGACCGGATTCCAAAAGGCCACGTACCTCGTCGAGCAAGTTCCCTTGTGCGAGCGCGTCCCCCACCGTGGCCGCCTGCCCATCGACGCTGAACGAGCGGATCGAAACAGCCTCGCCGTGCCGGAGTTCGAGCCGGTAGCGTCCACCCGGCCGGAGATGGGGAGTGCCGTGGGGACCGGCGGGCTCCAGCGCATCCCAGCGGAGGGGGGATCGCGTTCCGAACCCTCGGAAAAGGGTTCGACCGGTCGCTTCCTCCGCGAGGGTCACCTCGACAGCCGCCTCTCCGAACGACGACCATACGATCACCGGATCGACGAATTGGGTCTCGTTTCCCGGGGCAACAATGGGCAGGGTGGTGCTGGCGAATGCTCCCTTCGCACCGATCTCGTTCCCGGGAGGAGCGGCCGGATTATCCGGCCGCTGGAGGACGGTGACCGTGGCCACCACGGCGACGGCGGCGGCGGCCGAAAGGATCCGCACGGCCTTTCGGCGCCACGCGGGGAAGGGGACGACCGCGGCGCGCGGCTCGCCGAAGGTCTCGGCCCGCGCCGCCCGCAACTGGGTCAGCAGGCCGGAGGGGATCGCCCCGGGTGGCCGGGCGCGCTCCTCGGAGGCCGCCACCATCTCGCGGAGCCGGTCGGCCGTCGCGCCGGT
>CAZKYJ010000764.1:0-3120 GCA_964556355.1 uncultured Verrucomicrobiales bacterium
GCGGAGATCGCGCTGATGTCGGGCTTCAAGCACCAGGAGTACATGGGGGCGGTTTTCCGGGAGAAGGTCGGGAAGACCCCCGCCGAGGTGCGGAGGGGGGATTGAAGGTGCTCGACCTTGAGGGAATCTGTTGACCCGCTAGGTTGTCAGCCTATGGCACTGCACTATTGCGACAACCTCTACCGCTACACCCGCCGGACGACCCGCGAGGTCATGGTCGGAAACGTGGGTGTGGGCGGGGACAACCCCGTGCGCGTGCAGAGCATGCTCACCTCGGATACCCGTGACGCCGACGCCTGCGTGAAGGAGGCGCTCGAGCTGGTGGCTGTCGGTTGCGAGATCGTCCGCGTCACCGCGCAGACCCGCGTCATCGCCGCCAACCTCGAGCACATCGTGGCGGGCATCCGTGCCGCCGGGTGCGACGTCCCGGTCGTGGCGGACATCCATTTCAAGCCCGATGCCGCCATGGAGGCCGTCAGGTGGGTCGACAAGGTCCGGGTCAATCCGGGCAACTACGCCGACAAAAAGAAGTTCGCCGTGCGCGAGTATTCCGACGCCGAGTACGCCGATGAGCTGGCGCGGATCGACGAGCAGTTCGCGCCGCTCGTCCGCGTCGCGAAGGAGCGCGGGGTGGCCATGCGCATCGGCACCAACCACGGGAGCCTGAGCGACCGCATCATGAACCGCTACGGCGACTCGCCGCTCGGCATGGTGGAAAGCGCGCTGGAGTTCGCCCGTATCGCCCGCGCCAATGACTACCACGCCCTCATCTTCTCGATGAAGGCCAGCAATCCCAAGGTCATGATCGAGGCCTACCGCCTGCTCGTCGCCCGCCTCGCCGCGGAGGGGGATGACTGGAACTACCCGATCCACCTCGGCGTCACCGAGGCCGGTGACGGCGAGGACGGGCGGACGAAAAGCGCCATCGGTATCGGCAGCCTCCTGATGGATGGCATCGGGGACACCATCCGGGTTTCGCTCACCGAGGACGCCGTCCATGAGATCCCGGTGGCGCAGGCGCTCGTCCGGATCTGCCACCCGCACGGCGGGGCGGGCATTGACGAAGCGCGCCTCCCGTTCGATCCGTTCGACTATCGGAAGCGCGCCTCCGATCCGGTCGGGGAGGTCGGTGGCGAAGCGAATCCGGCGCGGGTTCTCGCGACGCAAGCTCATTGGAACGCCCTCGCCCACAAGATCGCTAAGCTTGGCGACTACAAACCCGAGGGCGTCTACGAGCAGGCCGGTGCGGTCGAGCTCGATCCGCGCGACCGCGAAGCGGTGGCCAGCGCCAACGCGTCCGGGGAACCGAGGCTGGTCACCGTGGCCGACGGCGTCGATTTGCCCGTCGTCGCCGCCTTCCGCCTCCTCGCGGCCCGCCTCGACCCGCGGCACCCGATCCTCCTCAAAGACGTGCTCCGACCGGGCGCCGGGGACGGCGCGGACTTCGACTCCGCCCTCCTCCGCGCCTCGGCCAACCTCGGATCCCTGCTTTGCGACGGCATCGGCGATGCCGTCCTCGTGCGGGGATATGAGGCGCCTGGCCAGTCGCTCCGCATCGCCTACAACCTCTTGCAGGCGGCGGGGGTGCGAATTTTCAAAACGGACTACGTGGCCTGCCCGAGCTGCGGGCGGACACTCTTCAACCTCCAGAGCACGACCCAGAAAATCCGTGCCGCCACCGGGCACCTCAAAGGCGTGCGCATCGCCGTCATGGGGTGCATCGTCAACGGCCCGGGCGAGATGGCGGACGCAGACTTCGGCTACGTCGGCGGGGCACCCAACAAAATCAACCTCTACGTCGGGAAAACGCCTGTGGAGTTCAATATCCCGGAGGCCGAGGCCGTCGAGCGCCTGCAGCAGCTCATCGCCGAACACGGCCGGTGGATCGACCCGCCGGTGGCGGCCGAGGAAGAACCCGCAAGCGAGGCTGCCGGTGTGTAAGCGACGCGCCCCCGGCGCCTGCGAGTTCATGCCCGACGACTATTTCCGGCGGCTGGAGAAGCGCGAGATCTTCGCCGATCCGACGCGCCCTTTAGAGGTTGATGTGGGCTGCGGCGACGGTGGTTTTCTCGTCGCCATCGCCACCGCATATCCAGAGCGGGACTACCTCGGGATCGAGCGGCTTCTCGTTCTCTTTAGGCACGGTTTCGTTCTTCGCCTCTCGCTGTCATGTTGGTTCTCCGTGGAAGGAGCGGGGTGCAGTCTGCACCGCACGGCCTCCCCGTCAAGGGCGTGCTGCGGCAAGTATAGGTATTTCCGGCCGAATCGGCTTTGCAGCATCCGTCGGATTCCTCGATATTCGCAGCAGCTTTCTCACCGGGAGGAAGTATCATCAGATCCTGACACAGAGTCGCTACCAGATGTTCCAACGTGCGTTCGACGGAGTGCAGCTCCGATTTCTCTTCTCGCTTCTCTCTTCCACACTACTATCGACGTCGCTTCTCCCCGCGCAGAGCGGAGATACACTCCTTGCGGTTGCCGCACGAGAGGGAGAGGTCTCTGAGGTACGGCGTCTTCTTGATGCCGGTGCGGACCCCGACGTTGGATTCGGTGACTACACACCGCTCATGCTCGCCGCGATGAACGGAGAGGCGGAGATCGCCGGTCTGCTTCTTGACCACGGTGCGGAGATAAATTTCTACGACAACGAGGTGGGGACTCCGCTCTGCGTCGCCGCCGTCACACCGATAGGCGACAATGACGTTATGGCGCTTCTCCTCGAAAGGGGCGCAGAAACCGAGGTAGGGAATGGAACAGACATGACTCCCCTCATGTACGCCGCAAGAGAAGGGAAGAGGGAGGCTGTCAGGCTCCTCATCGAGGCAGGGGCGAACGCCGCGCACAGCGACGTACGTGGTTGGTCACCCCTCATGTTCGGCGTCCGCTCCGGCGATCCGGAGATCGTTCGGGTTCTTCTGGAAGCGGGGGCTGATCCCGACGTCCCGACAGAATACCCGACCCGTCGTCCGCTGCACTTCGTCGCCGAAACCGGGGACTCCACGATAGCGTCGATGCTACTCGACGCCGGAGCCGACGTGAACGGTGGGCGTACGGGCGAAGAGGTACCACCGCCGATCGCTATAGCTGCAATCGAGAAACAGTTCGATCTCGTTCGGCTTC
>CAZKYJ010000765.1:0-3116 GCA_964556355.1 uncultured Verrucomicrobiales bacterium
ACAGCTCGATCCAGTCGCTCGAACTGCCATCGCCGTCGTCGAGGGTGTCGCTGTTGCTCGCCATGAACTCGTTGATTCGCACCCCCGCCCCGGGGACGATCTCGCCCACGAAGGCACTGAGGGAAACGGATATATTAGGGGAGAGCGCGTCATTGCTGGCGATTTGGAGAACGGCGTTGTAGGCACCATCTCCGGCGGCGGGATCGAAGCTCAAGGCAATCGCACCCGAGCTGAGCGGGTCGAGCGAAGCGGGGAACAGGCCGACCGAAAAACTGGATGCATCCGCACCGGAGACGGAGACGGAGGAGATTGCCAAGGGGTTCCCACCGCCCAGGTTTGCGATGGGGAGGTCAAACGCCTGATCCCCTGTCCCGCTGGGGAAGCTGCCGAGGTTGAAAGTGCCAACCACGCCGAGGCGAGGGTCGTGGAGGAACCCCGTCATCGCCACGGTGGCGTTGGGGAAATCCATATCATTGCTGGAGACAATGAGTTCAGCGGAGACGGCACCGCTCAGGCCCGTCGGGTTGAAGCTGAGTTCGATGGCGTCAGTGCCCCCGGGGGATACCGTGGCGGGGACGGAGATCGCGGTGAACGCCTGCGCGTCGGCTCCGGAGAACACGATTCCGGAAACGGTGAGGTCTTGCGCGATCCCGAGGTTGCCTAGCGGAACGGTGATCGTCTGCACTGACCCGTCGAGGTCGAGGGCGAGGTTGGCCGGGAGATCGATGGCCGGATCTCGGGCGGGGACGGCGTTCTCGAAGGCGACCTCGCCGAGCCCGACACGGTCGCCGCCGGGCGGGTTGATGCCGAAAAAGTTGTCCGTTGGCAGGAGTTCCACGTAGCGGGCATTGACCGCCTGTGAGAAGGCGAAGCTCTGGCGGGGAACCGTATTTTGGATCGGGTTAAAAACTGGGTTGTAGCTGATCGACTGTCCGAATCCCGCCGGCCCTTCCGCGCTGGTGGCAAAGCGGAGCTCGAACTCACTCGCGCCGTTGGCGTTGTCGTCAGCGTAGCCCCAGACGCTGATTTCCGAGAGCACCCGGTTCTGGCCGAGATCGAAGACCAGCCGCGCCGCCGGGGTGGGCGGCGGCGCGAAGTAATCTCCCGAACCCCCGTTGGGAGCCGCGGTGACCCAAGTTTGGCTGCCGGTCCGCGCGTGTGGTTCGGCGGCCGCAAACCCGACACCGGGTCCTTCGATCAGCCGGGGAGCTGGGAAGAAGTCGGTGGCACCCGTATCCGAACTGACTCCAGCGATGGGGTGAAAGTCAGCACCCATGGCGGCCGTCGTCAGGACGAGGCCGAGGAGCTGCAGGATAGATCGAATCAACATCACTACTGCTCGCGCACCCGGTAGTAGAATTGGGTGCTGCCGGTCGGGATGGTATCGGAAACCAGGGTCGTCGGAAATCCGATTTCGCCGATCACGTTGTCGTCGCGCTCGATCCAGTTGACCAGATCCGTCGAACGGTCGTAGGCATAGAGGACGCCGGGCAGGGAGTTGAAGCGGAAGTTCACCGTCACCTCGTCGATGCGGGAGATACTCGTGATGATGAAATCGCGCCCGCCGCTGACGAAAGCCCCCACCCCGCCCTCACAGATGGTGCGGATCTCATCCGGGGTGAGCGACTGGCGGAAGATGGCTACGTCGTCGATCTGCCCGTCGAAGAAGAAACTATTGCCGTCGTCGCCCCCGGAACCGATGTGCAGCATCTCCATCTCCGTCGAACCATTCGGGCTGTATTGGGGGGCGACGGCGGTATCGTCCCGCGCCACCTCCACGCAGTCAATGTAGAGGATTTTGGTGTTGGTGAGAAAGTCGTAGACGATGGCGACATGCTGCCACGTTCCAGTGACCACCGCCGGGCCGGCCAAGCTATCCCAGCCCGTGTTGCCATCGCCCGTCCAAAAGTCCCACGCTCCACCGGAGTTGTTGTAGACGATGAAGCCGTGGGTCTCCTCGCCCAAATTGAAGTCGTCACGACTGGTGATGGCCGATTGGAAGTTGGTCGTCGAATCGGAAAAGGCCCAGAGGCAGACGGTGAAACTCGCCCCCGGGTTCAAGGCGGGGTCAAACGGGACATCGATGTGCGAGGCGCTGCCATCAAATTCGGCCGAAGTGGCGGTCGAAGCAATTGCCCCGGCCGCCCCGAAATTCACGGTTCCGACGACGGTGCCGTCGAAACCGTTGCCGGAAGCGTCGGAAGCGTCGGTGTCCAGCGGCCACCAGGCGACCAGCGTGCTAGAGGTGATCTCTTTGAACACGGTGACGGGCACGACGGTGCTAGGCGTGAGGTTGTCATTCGAATCGACGATAACATCGACGAAGAAGTAGCCATCTTCTCCCAGGGCATCGAAGGTGATACCGATATCTCCACTGGCCGACGGTGCCACCGGCGATGGGTCATCCGGAGATCCGGTGCCTCCCCACGAAAAGTGGTTGGCATCCCGTCCGGCGAAGGTCACCGCCACGATGCTGAGATCCCGGGAGGTACCGTTGTTGGTGGTGGGTAGAACGAAAGGCATGACCGAGATGCCGCTGGGCACGGCGACGAGCGGCAGGGGATCGATGGTGATCAAGGGGTCGCGGATGAATCCACCCACCTGGACGATTCGGCTGGGGGCGCTCGCATCATTGCTCTCAATTGTCAGCGACGCTTCGAAGAGCCCGACCTCGCCCATCGGGTCAAAGCTCAGCGTGATGGCGCCCGCTGCTCCGGGACTGCTGGTGGCCGGAAACCCGATCACCGTAAAGTTAGCGGCGCTGGCGCCACCGGGGGTGATGGAGTCGATGGTCAGATCCTGGGTTTCGCCACTGTTGACGATGGGGATGCTCAGCATCTGCACCGTCCCGTCGAGGGTGAAACTGACGCTGTCGGCCACCGACAGCGCAGGGTCGCCGGCAGCCAGAGCGAGGAACTTGATCTCGCCCAGGCCCGCACGATCGCCGCCCGGAGCATCTTCGAACCAGTTGTCGGTGACGGTCAGTCGGATGGTGTCCGCCTGGAAATCACCGTTGAGCGGAAGGGTTGCCGCGGCACCTTGGGTGATCCCCCCTAAATTCTCGACCATCGTCGAGAGCGGGAAGCTGGCGGTCCGGGCGGGCACGATGATGGCCA
>CAZKYJ010000766.1:0-2633 GCA_964556355.1 uncultured Verrucomicrobiales bacterium
CGGCGAAGTCGACGACGACGAAGAAGGGCGAGGTGTTGAGGCGCTCGACGAGCTCGTCGATGAGAATTTGCTTTTCCGCATTCATGATCGGTTGGGCGTAAAGGTGGTTAGGAGGCGAAGGTCGCGGACTCGAGGGCGATGCCGGGCGACATGGTGGCGGTGATAGAGGCGCTACGGATGTAGTTCCCCTTGGCGGTGGCGGGCTTGGCACGGAGGACGGAATCCACCAGCGCCTTGGCATTGTCCACCAGCTTTGACGGCTCGAACGAGAGCTTGCCAATGGCCACCGAAATATTGCCGCCGCGATCGAGTTTGAAGTCGACCCGACCCGCCTTGACGGCGTTGACCGCCTCGGCGGTATCGTTGGTGACGGTCCCGGTCTTCGGGTTCGGCATGAGGCCGCGCGGTCCGAGCTGGCGCCCGAGCTTCCGGACTTCAGCCATGGCTTCGGGCGTGGCGACGGCCACATCGAAGTCGGTGAAGCCCCCCTGCACCTTGGCGATGAGATCTTCGAAGCCGACCATCTCGGCGCCAGCGGCGGTGGCCGCCGCCGCCGCGTCTCCGGTGGCGAAGACGAGGACGCGCACGAGTTTACCGCTGCCGTGGGGGAGCGGGCAGGTGCCGCGCACCATCTGGTCCGACTTCCGGGGATCTACGCCCATGTGAAGCGAGACGGTGACCGTCTGGTCAAACTTGGGCGCCGGAAACTTTTTGAGGGTCTCGACGGCCTCGCCGAGCGTGTAGGATTTATCGCTATCGACCAGCTTGGCGGCGGCCCGGTAGCGCTTGCTGCGTTTGGTTGCCATGTTCGTGAGCAGTGCGAGCGGGGCGGTTGTCGTCCCTCCTGCGGTTGTTGTTTTTGGTTGTGGTGAATGTGTCGCTAGAGCCCCTGGATCTCGATTCCCATCTGGCGGGCGGTTCCGGCGACGACGCGGAGGGCGGCCTCCTCGTCGGTGGTGTTGAGGTCGGGCATCTTGGCGCGCGCGACCTCGAGGGCCTTATCGCGGGTCAGCGAGGCGACGCGCTCTTTGTTCGGAGCTTTGGCACCGGAGCTGATATTGGCCGCCTTCTTCAGCAGATTCGCCACCGGCGGCTGCTTGGTGATGAAGGAGAACGATTTGTCTTTGTAGACCGAGATGACGACGGGAAGGAGATCGCCGGCCTGCTTCTGGGTGGCGGCGTTGAACTCCTTGCAAAAGGCCATGATGTTCACACCGGCCTGACCGAGGGCGGGGCCGACCGGCGGCGACGGGTTGGCCTGACCGGCCTGGATCTGGAGCTTGAGGGTCTTGACGACTTCTTTGGCCATTTTAATCTAAAGGTGAAGGATGAAGTTGGAAGGATGATGGATGATGGATGGGGGAACTAGCCTTTCTCGACCTGCCAGTACTCGAGATCGACTGGGGTGGCGCGACCGAAGATACTGACGGAGACGCGCAGCTTGCCCCGCTCGGGATCGATTTCCTCGACCACCCCGGTCTGGCTTTCGAACGGCCCGTCGGCCACCTTGACGGTGTCCCCGATCTCGAAAGCGATCTTGGGCTTGACGTTCTCCTCGCGCTCTTTGATCTGGGTGAGCATGCTCTCCACCTCTTTGGGGCGCATGGGGATGGGACGGTCCTTGGTGCCGGCGAAATTGATCACGCCGACGGTGTCCTTGATGAAATACCACGTCTCGTCGACGAGCGAGTTGTCATCCTTGAGCAGCCACATGTTCGCGATGATGTAGCCGGGGAAAAACTTCCGCTTCGTCTCAGACTTCTTCCCGCGCTTGACCTCGGAAACCCGTTCCGTGGGCACGAGCACCTCGAAGATGAAATCGCCCATCTCCTCGGTTTTCATGCGACGGGCAATGTTGTCGCGCACCTTGTTCTCCTGTCCGGAGAGAACGTGGACAACATACCATTGGTCGCGAGGGGCGGGAACTGCCATCAGATCGGGAAATTCGGTGTTGGAAAATGGGGGGCGAGGTTCAGATGCTCGTCAGGACGCGCATGACCTGAAGCAGGATGAAGTCGCTGAAAGAGACGAAGGCGGCCAGGAGCACCATCGCGATGAAGACGACGACGGTAGAGTCGGTGAGTTCTTTAAACTTCTTGAAGCCCTTTTCTTTGGGGTCCCACGGCCAGGTCGCCTTGTGCAACTCGACGCGCACCTCGCGGAAGAACTTCGCAATTTTGGAGAACATGGAGTTGGGCGTTAGAGGGTGGTGGGAAAATGGGAGCCGGGGTCGGCGGAGCGTTGCGGGAAAGTCGGTGGCAGGCCAGGCGGGACTCGAACCCACAACCAATGGTTTTGGAGACCACTACTCTACCAATTGAGCTACTGACCTAAGGGCACCGAATCTCGCGGGGTGGCGGTTCTCGGCGGGCGAGACCGTTACACCACGCGTTTTAGTTTTCAAGTGTAGGAAACCGATTTCTGCTGAGGGCAAAGCAGGGCGCGCCGTGAGGCGCGCCCTGCCAACCAGATTTGCAATATGAAGGACGGAATCCCCGCCTAGTCGAGGATGTCGGCCACGCGGCCGGCACCGACGGTGCGACCCCCTTCGCGGATCGCGAAGCGGATCGTCTTCTCCATGGCGATGGGCGTGATGAGATCGACCTCCATTTCGACGTTGTCACCCGGCATGA
>CAZKYJ010000766.1:2646-2868 GCA_964556355.1 uncultured Verrucomicrobiales bacterium
TGGTGCGGAAGTAGAACTGCGGGCGGTAGTTGCTGAAGAACGGGGTGTGGCGACCGCCCTCGTCTTTCGAAAGGACGTAGATCTCCGACTTGAACTTCTGGTGCGGCTTGATCGTGCCGGGCTTGGCGATGACCTGCCCACGCTCGATATCCGTCTTCTTGACGCCGCGGAGGAGGATACCGACGTTGTCACCGGCGCGCCCCTCGTCGAGGAGCTTGCGGA
>CAZKYJ010000766.1:2878-3115 GCA_964556355.1 uncultured Verrucomicrobiales bacterium
CGCCGCCGACCGGCTTCGATTGCGGCCGAGGGTTTCTTGACGATCCCCCGCTCGATTCGGCCGGTGGCGACGGTTCCACGGCCCTCGATGGCGAACACGTCCTCGATGGGCATGAGGAAAGTCTGGTCGATGGGACGCTCGGGGACCGGGATGTAGTCGTCGACCGCTTCGATCAGCTTGAGGATGTTGGCCTTTTGAGCCTCGTCCCCCTCGAGCGCTTTGAGCGCCGATCCTTTG
>CAZKYJ010000767.1:0-3111 GCA_964556355.1 uncultured Verrucomicrobiales bacterium
CCATCCGGTGATGATGAGGGTGAGCGTATTGAGCCCGGAAAAGAACCCCAATAAGGTTTCTTTTCCCTTTCCACCATCCATCTTGATGATCCCGAACGCCGTGAGCAGACTGACGAAAATCAGGGAAAGGAGCTGGCCGTTGTCCGATGCTGCCTCGATGAAATTCGGGGGGATCATGCGGAGGAGCAGACCGGCAAACCCGCCGCCGTCGTCCTCCTGTGCCATGGACATCTTCGCCTCCGCCTCGGCCATCGTCGCCGCGTCCTGACCGGATATGGCCACCGCGAGCTCCGGGTCCGGTTCGCCCGCGGTGAGTCCCGGCTGGACGAGGTTCACCACGAGGAGCCCCACGGTGACAGCGCAGGCGGTCGTCATCAGGTAGTAGCCGAGAGTTTTCAATCCGAGGCGCCCGAAGCCATCCACCTCGCCGAGCCCGGCGATGCCGGTGACGATGGAAGAAAAGATGAGAGGGACGATGATCATTTTCAGGGCCCGGAGGAACAGGTCGCCGAAGAACGCGTAGGCCTTCACCAGGCCGCTGTCCTCGCCCCCTAGACCGAAGTAGTTGGTCAGCCCGCCAACCAGCGCACCGAGGACGAGCGCGAGAAGGATCTGCCAGTGGGCATCGAGCTTGAATATGTTTTTGATCAGCTGCACCGCCGCCTACAAGCCACGCCGCCGCGCGGGTGTCAAAGGCGAATCGCCGGGGCGGGAGCCCGCCTATTCCGGTTGATCGGCGAATGACCATCGCCCATCGTCCCGGCCTATGCCCGATCGCCCGACCGTCCGCACCCGATTTGCCCCCTCGCCCACCGGCTACCTCCACGTGGGAGGGGCCCGCACGGCCCTGTTCAACTGGCTTTTCGCGCGCGCGCACGGCGGAACCTTCGTCCTCCGCATCGAGGATACGGACGCCGCCCGCAATACAGAAGCCGCGCGCGATGCCATCTTCAGTGGCCTCCGGTGGCTCGGGATCGAGTGGGATGAAGGGCCCGAGGTCGGTGGCGACGCCGGGCCGTATTTCCAGAGCGAACGGAAAGCGATCTACGACCGCTACTGCGACCGGCTCCAGGCCGACGGCTGCCTCTACGACGATGCCGGCGCCCTGCGCTTCAGGAGCCCCGGCACCCCGCGCACGATCCATGACAAGATCTGCGGGGACGTGCCCGCCGACCGGTCGAAGGAGCCCGACATGACGATCCGGCGCCCGGACGGTTCCTACATATTCCACTTCGTGAACGTGGTCGATGACATCGAGATGGGCATCACCCACGTCATCCGCGGCGAGGACCACCTGCTCAACACCGCGAAGCACCTGGAACTCTACGAGGCGCTCCGCGCCGCCCCCCCCGTCTTCGCCCATATCCCCCTGATCCTCAATACCGACGGATCGAAGATGAGCAAGCGCGACGTCGGTGCGGCGATGGCCACCTACCCGGCGGAAGGCTTCCTCCCGGAAGCCGTGCGAAACTACCTCTGCCTCCTCGGCTGGTCACCCAAGGACGATCGGGAAAAGCTCACCATCGGGGAGGTGATGGCGCTGTTCGACTTCGAGCACCTCAACCACAGCAATGCCCGGTTCGACATCGAAAAATGCCAGTGGCTCAACGGCGAGTACGTGAAGGCGCTCAGCCCCTCGGACTTCGCGGGCGCCGCCCTCCCCCACCTGTCCGCCGCCGGGATTGCCTGCGACGACCGCACCTACCTCGAGGCCATCCTAACACCCATCCAGGAGAAGATCACCCTGCTCGCGGAAGTTCCCAAATGGATCGCCTACCTCTTCGACGAAGCCTACCCGTTCGACCCGGAGGCCGCGGGGAAAGCCTTCGGCAAGCCGGGAGCCATCGCCCTTCTGGCGGCGCTCCGCCCGGCCCTCGAGGACACCGACGGGTGGGAGGGCGAAACCCTTTCCGCCGCCATCCAAGCGACGGCGACGGCCAACGGCGCCAAGCCCGGCGCACTGATGTTCCCGCTTCGCGTGGCGCTGAGCGGCCAGTCCTTCGGCCCCGGGGTTACCGAGATGATGATCGCCCTCGGCCGGCAGCGGACGCTCGCCCGCCTCGACCGCACCATCGCCGAATTCACCTCCGAGCCATGAAGGACGTCTACACTTTGGATGACCTGGACGACTGGGAAGGCTGCGGCGGAGCGACGCTCGATCCCCCGGCGCGACTGGCGGTGTTCGGTCATCCGGTCGCCCATTCGCGTTCGCCCCAGCTGCACAACCCGGCGCTCGAAGCTTGCGGTCTCGGGCTGCAATACATCCGCATCGACGTTCCCGAGGGCGCGGTGCCGCACGCCCTCGCCCGCATCCGCGAGCTCGGCTTCCTCGGGACCAACGTCACCGTCCCCCACAAGTTTGCCGCACTCGAGACCATGGACTTCGTCGATCCCGCCGCCGCGCGGCAGGGAGCGGTCAACACCGTGGTATTCGAAGACGGCGAGATGCTCGGGTTCAACTCCGACGGACCCGGCTTCGTCCGCGCCGTGCGGGAGGAATTCTCCGTCGATATCCGGGATCTCCGCGTCCTCGTCCTCGGCGCGGGCGGCGGCGCCGGACGCGCCGTCGCGGTGCAGTGCGCCGCCGAGCGCTGCGAGCGCCTCGTCCTCGCCAACCGCACTCCCGAAAAAGCGGATGCCCTCGCCGAAGAACTCCGGCCGTCCCTGGCCGACGAGCGCGTCCAAGGCCCGTCGGACCGCCTCGCCGTGTGCGGGCTGGACGCGGCGTCGCTGTCGGGGGTGCTCGGGGAGATCGACCTGATCATCAACGCCACCTCGGTGGGGATGAAGCGCACCGATCCCGACCTGCTTTCCGAATCGCTCATCCAACCCCACCACCTCGTCTACGATATGATTTACAGCCCGCCGCGCACCCGCCTTCTCGCGGCCGCCGAGGCGGCCGGCGCCCGCGCCGCCAACGGGCTTTCCATGCTCGTCCACCAGGGCGCCATCTCCTTCGAGCACTGGTTCGATCGCGCTGCCCCCATCACCGTCATGCGGGACGGGGTCCTCGCGAGCCTCCGCTAGTCGTCGCGCTTCGCAATCTTCGGGATCCGGCGGAGCACGTTCGGGGAAAGCAGGTGCTTCGCGATGAGTTTCCACAGCAACATC
>CAZKYJ010000768.1:0-1419 GCA_964556355.1 uncultured Verrucomicrobiales bacterium
GGGGGCAATCCGCGCGCCCGAGCCCGGTCCGGCCGGGTAGCGCCTCACCACGCTGTGCCGCACGCCGCCCTCGAAATCGGCCAGCGCACCCTTTTGCAGATCGATCCGCATGACGCTGAGCATCCGCTCTTCCTTCCAGTCGACGGCGGACCGGTCGACGTGCTGGCCCCAGGCGAGACCGTCGTGGGCCGCGTAGAGGAACCCGCCGCCCACCGCGATCGCTACCGTGCCCAGCCCGTGGCCGTGGGGCGGGTTGAAGCCGCGCACGAATACGCCCTCCGCCGTGAGCTCGATCAGCTCGTGCCCACCCTCCGCCACCGGGGCGGCGAAGAAGACGTGCTCGCCGTCGGTGGCCGCCGCGTGCAGCGTCCCGTGGTTCGATCCGGGGGCATCGCAAAAGTCCATCTGGTGCACCGGCACCAGCCCCGGGTGGGCGATAGCCCGCCAGCGGTAGTCGCCGGGGGCCACGACATTCCCCGCCTCGTCGAGGCCGTCCCAGACGAGCCGGTGCTCCCCGGCGTCCATCGGCTGGCCGGCGATGACGTTGCGCACGCGCCTCCCCTCCCCGTCCTCGATGACCACGGAAGCCTTGCCCGGCATCGGCTGTTGGTAGGGAAAGGCGATCTCCCGCGCGCGGTCGGCCGCCGCACGCTCGAACTCGTCGAGGTTGATCAGCTGCCAGTCCTCTGGATCCTCCGCCAGCCCGGCATGCGGCGCCCGGCCATCGGTGTGGAGGAACCGCTCCTTGAGACGGGGCTGCCCCAGCGGGCCTCCCGGCCAAGCCAGGGCGATCGCGAGGCGGATGGCCGGCACGTCATCCGGGGCGTCAATAGCGAAGGTCCAGCGCGTCGACGCGGCTCCCGTCGCGATATCGGCGGCGGCCGAGCCGGTCAGCGTGTGCGCCTGGTCGGTGGCGATCCCCACATGAACCTCCGGCCTGCCCTCGGCCTCGACGATGACGTGGAGCCCCTCGCCGGGAACCCGCTCGATGCCGTAGGAGACGTCAGGGGAGACGACGGTCGAAAGCGGGACGAGATCGCCGGCTGCCGAGGCGGAGCCGAGAAGGCTCGCGGCGATCAAAAAGGGGTAGGGACGCATTGGCGGCTCTATACGGGCGCCTAGCCGCCGGGTCCGCAGGCGTTTTGCTCGATCTTCCCACGAGCTTCGCTCGGGGCGGCACATCCTGGGGTGCCCCGGCGGCCACGTGACGGTTGGCACTTTATCCGCTAGCCTCGGGCTATCATGCGCCCTCCCGCATTCGCTTTCGTCCTCGCCTTCGCCTTCGCCGAGTCGGCCCCGGCTCAGGCCAACAAAATCACGGCAACCCTCGACGGCATCACTTTCGATTCCGCCTACGACAACGGCTCGCTCCTCGCGGTGAGCTCACCGGCCAGCGACCGGTTTGCCGCCACGCTTTTC
>CAZKYJ010000768.1:1429-3110 GCA_964556355.1 uncultured Verrucomicrobiales bacterium
CGGGCGAGAAAGGGTCGAGCAAGTACTGGTTCCGCTTCACCATGGACGGGGTGGCCGGGCGCTCCCTGACCCTCGCCATCGACCATCGCGAGAACCCCCGCCCCTTCCTGCGCATCCTCGATCCCGTCACCAGCTCGTGGCAGCGCATCAGCGCCGCGCAAGCCCCGGACGCCAATACCCTCCAGCTGTCGTTCTCGCCCGCGATCCAGAAGATCGAACTCGCCTTCTTCGACCCGCTCGGGGTCGGCGAAACCTTGGCCGCGGTGGACGCGCTGGTGGAACCGTCGCCCTACGCGACCAGCGCCCCGCTGACCACCTCGTTCGACGGCCGGCCCCTCCCCCTCATCAGCGTGGCGAACCCGCGCTACCCTGACGCGCCCAAACACCGCGTGTGGCTCCATTCCCGTGCGCACGCCGCCGAGGTCACCGCCTCCCACACCATGTTGGGGTTCCTCGAACAGGTGCTGGAGGACTCGCCGCTCGGGCGCCGGCTACGCGAGCATTGCCTCTTCGAAATCCTCCCGATACTCAACGTCGATGGCGTCCACCGCGGCCACACCCGCTGGGACGCGCAGGGCATCGACCTCGAGTCGGTCTGGTGCGCCGTGCGCACCCCCGAAGTGACCGCCGTCAAGGAGCGCGTCGACGCCCTCATGGCCTCTCCCAACCCCATCGAGCTCGCGCTCAACCTCCATTCCACCCGGGGGAACTTCGGTGACTCCTTCTTCTTCAAACACCTCGCTCCCTCCGTCAGCCCGATCTTCGAGATCATCCAGCAGAACTACATCGACGCCTTGGCCAACGCCACCCCCCTCTTCCAAAACGCGGACCCGCAGACCTCCCAGCTCAACCCGTGCACGTTCATCGAATCCTACTTCTGGAACAACTGGCGGGAGTCGGTCATGGCGCTCACCCACGAGGGCCACTACTACCGCCGGGTCACCGACGACCAGTGGATCACCGGTGCCGACTACGTCGAGATCGGCCGCGCCCAAGCCGCCGCCCTCGTCGAGTATTTCGACCTCCCGCCCAGCTCCGAGCCTGACCTGACCTACGCGCTCTGGCGGGAGTCGGTGTTCGGCCCCGCGGACGCCGGGGCCGACGGCCTCGACGACGACCCCGTCCGCGATGGTCTCGACAACGTCGCCGAGTACGCCTTCGCCACCCACCCGCTCTCCCCCGATCCGTCGCCCCTCACCCTCGCGGCGGCCACCCCGCCGCTGAGCCTCGCCTTCTTCCAAAACCAGCACACCACCGACCTCACCCTCTTCATCGAATACTCGACCGATCTCCAATCCTGGACCCGCGAACCCCTGCTTGCGCCCGCCACTGCCGACGTCCTCACCATGGTCGATGCCCAACTCCCCGACGGCACCTACGTCGATGCCCACGCCGTCACCCTCCCTCCCGGCGCCACCTACGCCCGGGTCGTCGCCGAGCTGCACCCGTAGTGGCCGTCGGAGAGCGGCGTTTGAGCGGTCTTTTTGTCGGGATGTTATAGCACGGATCGTCGATCGAACCCGCCCGCCGAAGCCGGGGTTCTGCTCGCTCCGCGAGCAGATAGCCCGGTCCCGCTGTAATCGTTCGATATTTGCACCGCTCACCTTCGCAGACTCCGGTTGAACCAGCGCCCATTCCGACGGAGCAAAAGCCTGGGGAAGACTCTACTGGTGACGCTTAG
>CAZKYJ010000769.1:0-3107 GCA_964556355.1 uncultured Verrucomicrobiales bacterium
GGATGCCTCGTCGCGATGCTCTGCGCCACGGGCACCTCGTTCGCCCGGATCGGAGAGACTCCCGAGGAGTGTGCCGAGCGGTATGGAGCGGCCCTGGAGACTTTCGATGCCCGGATTCCCGGCAGCGATGCCGAAGGAACCAAACACCGCAAGCTCGGGATCGATATCCAGATCGAATACCGCGACGGTGCGGCGTGGCTCATCCGGTTCGAGAAGAAAGATCTCAACCACGCCCAGCAGGATGGATTGTTGAACGCGAACTCCGGCGACTCGAAGTGGCAGGGGCCGGTGGAGTATCTCGAGCGGCGCCAGTGGATTCTCGCCTCCGGAGCGATGCACGCGCTGGCCCGCCCTGGCCACGCGACGATCATCCTCGAAGTGATGACCGATGCCTGCCTGAAAGCGCGCGACCGGAAGCGGGAGGAGCGGCTCCGTCTGGTCGGGACCGAGGAGGGGCGGGAGCTGCAGGCCGAACTCTTACAGGCGGGTGCGCTGGAGGGATTCTAAACCATCTCGAACGAACACAGCGACCACGTCCCGACAACGGGGGCGAGGAAAGTAGCGGGCATGGCAGCAGCACCGGAGCGCACGGGCTACGATTTCATCGGAGACGTCCACGGTGAGGCCGAACGCTTGAAGGCGCTGCTCGCGGCGCTCGGTTATGCGGGGAGCGCGGACGGCGGGCATTTCGCGCATCCCGACGGGAGGTGCGCCGTGTTTTTGGGCGACCTCGTGGACGTGGGGCCCGCGGTGCGAGAAGTGGTGATGTTAGTGCGGTCGATGGAGGCGGGCGGCGCCGCCCTCGTCCTCGGGGGGAACCACGAGGTCGACCTGCTGCGCTACCACGCCGCGCAGGGATCGAACTGCGGTTACCTCGACTACCCGGAGCGCTGGGAATCTTCCAAGTTCGCCGCGACCTTGGCCGCCTACGCCGACCGTCCGGGCGAGTGGGTCGAGCTGCTGGAGTGGCTGCGCCGTCTCCGCGTCTGGATCGCGGGGCCGGGGTTCCGCGCCGTCCACGCGTGCTGGGACGAGGGGGCGATCGAGCGGCTCGAGCGCTGGGGGCGCCAGCGGATCGGGGTCTTTGGGCACTATGACTCGGGGGTGCTGCGGCTGGCCAACGGGCCGAAACTGAAGCTGCCGGCGCCCCATACGTCATTCGAAGTCAACGGCCGGAAGCGGTCGCGTATCCGCACGCGCTGGTATCTGGATCCGAAAGGGCTACGGTTGGCGGAAGCGGCGTTCCCGATGAAGGCGCAGGTGCCGGTGCTGCCCAAAGCGACGCTGACCAAAGAGGCCCGCGAGGCCTTCTTTCCGGTGGGGGCGAGCGAGGCGCCGGTCTTCTTCGGGCACTACGCGTGGCCGGAGCACCCTCGACCGCTGGCTCCCAACATCGCCTGTCTCGACTTCGGCGTCTCCCACGGTGGGCTGCTCGGAGCCTACCGGTGGGACGGGGAACAGATTCTCGAGCCGGGAAAATTTCTGGCCGTGTGAGGGAATTGTCAGCCCCGGGCGGGCGACCCTTGGCCGTCGGTCTGAAAGTAGGCCGCCATGCGGGCGCGGAGGTCGGCGTAGAAGGCCTCGGCCATGTCCTCGAGCATCTTCGTCCGCGCGGCTACCTTCTTGCGGTCCTTCTGCTTGGAGAGGGCGGCCCGCTCGATCTTGATCCGTTCCTCGAAGGCGGTTTCCATCTCGAGGAGAGCTTCGATAAACTCCTTCGCTGCCCGGGAGCGGTCGATCCCCTCGATGAGGGCGCGCTCCAGAGGCTTGTCCTGAGTGAGGTTGAGGAGGCGGCTGCCCTGGAGGCCGTCCATGTACTGCTGGTGGCCGGTGAGGAAGGCGTCGCGGTCGCGGTCGTAGCGGACTTCCTCGCAGTCGAGGAGCGCGTCGTAGGGGCCGGGCTTCGAAAAGAACTTCACGACGAGCGGGATGGTGTCGACGAGCATGAAGAGGAGGGTGAGGACGGCGTAGGCGGCGAGGGCGAAGTGCCCGCCTTCCGCGCCCTGGTTGAACAGGCGGTGGAGGGCGAGGGTCTGGGTGAGGATGTCCCTGCGGGGTTCGGCGCGGATGGCGGCGATGCGCGCCTGCTCGTCGTCGGCGAGGCCGACCAGCTCGCCTTGGAGGCGCTCGAGCTCGGCGAGGCGGGCGTCGATCTGCTTGGCGATGGTGGCGCGGATGGCGTTCTGCTGGACGACGAACTGGTCGGCCTGCTCCTGCTGCACCTGGCGCTTGAGGGCGGCGATCCGCTCGGCCTCGGCGCGGAGCTTGGCGGCCTCCTCGCTCTCCAGGGCTGCCATGGCGTCGGTCACCTCGCCCTCGGCGGCGGCGATGGATGAAAGGAGGAGATTGCGCTGGGAAGTCAGGTGCTCGAGGACGGACGCCAGCCGTTTCGTCTCGGCGCGGCGCCATTCGAGCTGGTCGTTGTGGATCGATTTGGCGCGCGGTCCAAGACCCACGATCCCGCTGCGCTGGCCGTTGACCTCGCGCTCGAACTCGGTCTGCCAGTGGTCGAGTTCGCCCTGGAGGGTTTTGTATTCGGCCTCCTGGGTGGCGAGCTCGGTGTCCGTGGCGGCGAGCTTCTCACGGTAGGGGGCGGTGGCCTCGTCGATGGCGGCTTGGAGCTCGGCCTGGGCGGCCTCCTCCTCCGCGGTCGTCGGGCGGGTGGCGCCGTCGACGGCGGACGCGGCGAGGAACTCGGCGTTGAAGGTTTCGTCCCACTTCTCCCGCTGGGCGGCGACCTCGGCCTCGAGGCCGGTGATCTTTTCCTCGACGGCCAGCTTGCTGGCGGAGGCTTCGGCGCGGGCGACGGCGATCTCCTCCTCGCGGTCTTTTTCGACGACCGATTGGATGGTGTCGCGGAAGAGGAGGAGGGTGAGCGGGTGGGAGATGGTGAGCCCCATGAGGAGGGCGACGACGAAGCGGAGGACGAACTGCCCGATCTTCCGGTTCCAACTCTGGAAGGAACGGTAGGTGGCGAGCAAGGCCCGGTCGATCGTCAGGATGATGAAGGCCCAGGCGAAGGCGACCGGTCCGATGATCCACCAGTTCGCCGTCAGCGTCGAGAGGGCGTAGGCGCTGGCGATGAAGGCGAAGACCGAGGGGACGAG